>JBIKQE010000141.1:0-5814 GCA_044349815.1 Chitinophagaceae bacterium
GCGGAAGCGAAGCGGGAGCACGGGCTGCGGGGGGCACGCACAAGACAGGAAACAGGAAACAGGGAACAGAAACAGGGAACAGTGTGGGAGCGGGGGGAATAAAAAAACGACCCACTATGGAGTCGTTTGAATATTATTTTTCAATAGAATTACGCTTCGTCGCTAGGTTTCAGGGCCGTGGCAATTTTATTGCAAATGTCACTTTGAATCATTTTGCGCGCCATGCCTAACATGCCACTGAACGATACGGAATCAGATACACCATGGCCAACTACGAGTGGTTTTTTCACCCCTAAAACGGGCACTCCGGCATACAAACGATGATTAAATCGATCGAGGTATTCGTCTTGTATATTGCGTTGTACTTTGATGATATCGTACATCGACTCGGCAAATTTGAGTAAAATATTCCCGGTGAAGCCATCGGTTACTACGAGGTCGGCTTTGCTGATGAGCAAATCGCGGCCTTCGATGTTCCCCACAAAATGAATGTGGTTATTTTCTTTCATGAGTCCGTAAGCTGTTTGCGCCAACAAGTTCCCTTTACCTTCTTCCTCACCAATGTTCAGCAAAGCCACACGAGGCTTTTCTATGTCCATGATTTCGCGAACATAGACACTTCCAATGGTGGCAAATTGATTCAAGTATTCCGGTTTGCAATCGGCGTTGATGCCAACGTCGAGCATGGTGTTGTAAGTGCCATCAATTTGCGGAACGGGGGTAGGAATAGTGGGACGCATCACGCCGTCGGCCAACTTAATGATGTGTGCGGCGCCTACCAACATCACACCGGTATTCCCGGCGCTTACGAAGGCATCCACCTCGCCTTTGGCCAACAAACCAAAACCAATCGACATACTAGCGTCGGGTTTTTCTTTGAGGGCTTTCACGGGATGGTCGTGCATGGTAATTTCCTGCTCGGTGTGCAAGATGGTTACGTGCGCGGCGGCTTCGCCCAAACCTTCGCGAATGGCGTCTTCACGGCCAATGCAAACGATATGGGTATCGTTGAATTTAGACAAAAACGACAATACACCCAAGCAAGATTCCTTGGGAGCATAGTCACCGCCCATCATGTCTATCGCTATTCGCATCGACAAGTGTGGTTTACGGATTAAGCGTCGGGCGCGTTATCGGTTTCAGGAGCTGCTTCAGCTACTGCTTTTTCCATTACAACACGACCGCGATAATACATTTTGTTTTCAACCCAATGAGCGCGATGACGCAAGTGCGTTTCGCCGGTTGTTTTATCGATGCTTAAAGAGTCGATGCTGGCCTTGTAATGGGTACGGCGCTTGGCGCTGCGTTGTTGCGAATGTCTGCGTTTAGGATTAGGCATCTTTCGTTGTTTTTAGACAGTTTACGATTTTATGTTTTTCAGCGCATCCCAAATTGGATTGGGCGTTTGCTGAGGATTGTTTTCTTCTAACAGCCGGAGGGCATTCGGGTTGCACGTGCTTTGTCCTTCGGAATTAAGGGGGTGCACACGTTGCATGGGAATCGATAAGCGTATGCATTCATACAACATATCGGCAATTTCCAAATAGCTTTCGGAGCGACCGATATACACTACCTCGGCGTCTTCATCCGATTTGTTGTTTACCGCTTCGTCGTCTACGATTTTTACCATCATGTCGAACTCGTCCCACAAACGAAGGGCGAAATCGTCGCCACATCGGTCGCAAGGGAGTTTTACCGACCCATCGATATCGAAGCGAAGCAAGAAGCTTCCCGATTTTTTATCGAGTGTCAGTTTAACCTGAATGGCAGCATCTTGAAAATCCTGCTCTCCGTACGTTTCAAAGAATTTGTCATCCACAACGTAGTTAAACTCATGTTCTCCGGGTTTCAGACCGACAAAGGCAATTGAATATTCCCGGGTATGTTTCACATCCGCTGTTTTGACAGGGGTGCAAATATAGCGGTTTTTTCGGAATTGGAGGTGTTTTTCCCTGTTTCCCCTGTAAAAACAATGAAAAAACAATCCTTTTGGAATTAATGAACGTCTTGAGGGCGTTCTGTTGCATAAATAAATGCTGAATAGCTTGTATTTTATGCGACAAACATGTAATTTGCCGTCTAACAAACGATTTTTTAACAAAAAGAAATGTTCTTTTATTAACGAAGATTTTATGATGAAACGCTTAACACTGTTATTGACTTTAATATGGGTAGGCTTAGGTTCTACGCATGCTCAATGCGATTTAAACAATTATACCACGGCTACGCTTATAGCGCCGGCTATGTTTCCGTATACGAATGCGAGTAGTGTAACGGTAAATGCAGCAGTAGTTGGAGTTACGACCTTGCAGAATTTCAATTACCTCTGCGGGCCAAACACCTTTACTTGTTCCACCCCGGCTTGGTGGTTGAATGCAGCTGCTCAAACAATTACACTTACTTTTTCGCAACCGGTGTGTGAGTTTACAGTTATTGTAAATGGTACCAATACCTCGGAGGAATTTTATTTCGCTTCGAATAATGGTCCATGCACCTTGACCAATTTTTGCACCACCAACTTTACCCTAACGGGCGGGGGTAGTTCCTTGCTTTGTACAGGGGCCATTGGTGCGGCTACCGGCACCATCATAACGTGTAATAATGCCATTGGCGCCACGCAATATGTTTTAACGCATAATGGCTTAGGCTCAGGTTCGCGTTTAACTTTATTAGATTGTTATATAGGATGCGCTCCCCCACCCAATAATACCATCGATTGTGTGATGCCTAATTTAGTGTATTGCGCCGGGGCTACTTTTAATTTACCCTATACTACAACAGGCACCTTCAATGCCGGCAATGTGTTCACTGCCCAATTATCGAATGCGGCGGGTAGCTTTGCCGCCCCGGTGAACATTGGCACCTTGGCCGCTACAGGCAATGGCACCATTGCCTGCACCATACCCGCCGGCACACCAAGTGGCAGTGGTTATCGCGTTCGAGTAAATAGTAATAACCCGTTTTTAAATGGAAACAATAATGGGGTAAATATTACCGTGAATGCACTGCCCAATGTGGTGGCAACGGCCAATCCGGTGGCTGTTTGCGCCGGCGGTTCCCTAACCTTAAGTGGCAGTGGTGCCGCTACCTATGCTTGGAGCAATGGTGTAGTAAATGCGCAAACCTTTACACCCAATGCAACTACTACCTATACCGTAACAGGCACCGACGCAAATGGTTGTTCTAAAACATCGAGTGTTACAGTGCCGGTGAATCCTTTGCCCGTAGTGGTAGCCAATGCCGCGCCGGGCGTTTCCTTATGCGCCAATACGCCATTAACATTGAGTGGCGCTGGTGCGGTGAATTATGTTTGGACGCCCAGTGCGGTGAACAATATTCCATTCACCCCCTTGGCTACAACAACCTATACCGTTACCGGCACCGATGCGAACAATTGTTCGGCAACGTCGAGCATTACGGTTACTGTAAATCCAATTCCGGTTATTGGCTTATTGGTTGCTCCTAACGATACGGTTTGTGCCGGCACAGCGGTTACCTTAACCGCCAATGGGGCCAATACGTATACTTGGACGGGCGGCGTTCAAAATGGAGCACCTTTTATTCCCTTAGCTACGAGCACATACACTGTTACGGCCACCTCCGCCGCGAACTGCTCTGCTACCGCTTCTCAAAGCATTGTTGTGCAACCGCAACCTTCGGTGAACTTGGGCCCGGACGTTGAATTTTGCGCCGGCGATTCGATTGTGTTGAATGCTACAACGCCAGGGGCTACTTATTTATGGCAAAATGCCACTACCGCGCCAACGTTTACCGCCAAAACAACGGGTTTGTATTGGGTTCGTGTAGGCTTGGGCAATTGTTTCGACCGCGATACCGTTTTAGTGAATGTAAAGCCTTATCCACCCTTGAATTTAGGTTTGGATACAGCCATTTGTAAAGGCGACCAACATGTGGTGGATGTTACCGTTCCCGGTGGTACCTATTTGTGGAACGATAACAGCACTTCTCCCGTGTATACCATCGACCAAAAAGGCACGTATTCGGTAACCGTTACACAAAATGGATGCAGTGTAAAAGACAGTTTGTTTGTGGATATTCTAACCCGCCCCATAGTGAGTTTGGGCAACGATACCAGCATTTGCAAAGGCGACGAAATTAAGCTTGATGCCTTTTGGCCCGGCGCTACATACCGTTGGCAGGATAATTCTATTTTCTCGAAATACACCATTCGCGATACGGGTTTGTATTGGGTGCAAGTAACACTGGGGCAATGCACCGGCTACGACGAAAAATATGTGGGGCCTAGCAACCAATGCGAATGCCCCGTGTTTGTGCCCAATGCGTTTACGCCGAACGACGATGGCCGTAACGATGAGTTCCGCTTGGTAAACACTAAAAATATCGAGTTGATTACATTCAATGTTTACAACCGCTGGGGCGAATTGATTTTTACCACCCCCAACCCCGATTTAGGATGGGATGGTCGGTATAAAGGACAAGAATCGGACTTAGGCACCTATTTCTACCTCGTAAAATTCCGTTGTAATTACACCGCCAGAGAATTTACCTTACAAGGCGACGTTACCTTGTTACGCTAGGGTAACTCAGCGTGCTTTTGTTCGTTAAATTGGCTTACTTTTACGTTCCGACTATGAAAAAATATGTATTTTTTGTTTTAGTGCTTTTTATTGGGCTACAAACAAAAGCCCAAAATATAGGTGGCATAATTAATGCGTATGCCTCAGTGAGCGCCATCAATTATAATGTACTTACGGTGAACACCACCGCCGGCTTTGCAGTAGGCGACAAAGTGCTGATTATCCGTATGAAAGGCGCACAGGTAAACCAAACCAATACCGCCGCTTATGGCGATACCGTTACGATGAATGACGCGGGTCGGTACACATTTTCAAACATCATTGCCCTAACAACCAATTCGATCACCTTGAGTCCATTTTGCGACATTTTTGGCAACCCCAATTTTTTACAAGTGGTTTCGGTGCCCATTTTTAATAACCCGGTTATTACCTCTACCCTTACTTGCCAACCTTGGAATGGTGCCACGGGTGGTGTTCTTATTTTTGAAACACCCAATACATTAACCATGAATGCCGACATCAACGTAAGTGGATTAGGTTTTCGGGGAGGTGATGTGTGGGGCAACACGTTTGCGTGCGGTACTACCAATTATTTTTCGGCACAAGCTTTTTTTGGACCTGAAGGTAAAAAAGGAGAAGGTGTGGCCAACCATGTTGTGTCGCAAGAATGTGGCCGAGGCAAATTAGCCAATGGCGGCGGCGGTGCCTTTGGTGGCAATGCCGGCGCGGGTGGCGGTGCCAATGCCGGCGCGGGTGGTCAAGGTGGTTTCGAGTATAATGGATGCGCTGCTATCAATGTATTTGGAGTAGGCGGCCAACCTATTCAGCATATCAATACCCGTTTATTTATGGGTGGCGGTGGCGGTGGCCCACAATCCGATAATAGCCAACAAGTATATAATGGCGGTAATGGCGGTGGCATTGTTTTTATAAAAGCCAACCAAATTATTGGTAATGGTTCTAGTATTGAATCAACCGGCGAATCAACCGGACAAATCAACGACGAAGGCGCCCCGGGTGGTGGTGCCGGTGGTAGTGTTTACTTGGTTTGCCCGCAATATACCAATGGCTTAAACGTGTTCGTGCCAGGCGGTAATGGCAGTTCGAATTTCAATGTATTGTTTGCCGCCAATTGCCACGGCACCGGTGGTGGTGGCGGTGGTGGTTTAGTGTGGTTTTCGGGCGGGGCTGTTCCCCCGGGCGTTACCGTTGTAAATTCTGGCGGACAAGCCGGTTTAGTATTAAACCCGGCAAG
>JBIKQE010000142.1:0-5809 GCA_044349815.1 Chitinophagaceae bacterium
TCATGTGTTCTAAAATCAATACCCATCTTTTCGCAATAACGAAGCATTGGCCGCGTGATGGCAGTTCTGCCATTTACAAAGTAGACTCTATCGGGTTTGAATTCTTTACACCAATAAATAAATGAGGCTAATGTTTTCAAACACGATGTGGCTATTTGAGCAACAAATTGGTGGTGCTTTCTTAAATCAGGCTCTGCATCGCGGGTTTGTGAAATAAGCGACGACAAAATTGAAATACCTAAATCCATGCCCTCGTAATGCCAATTACGCAAATCGTCTGCCGTTTTTACAGAATCGGGTAACGCAAATGAAAAAAAAGGACTAACTCCCGTTTTAAATGAATAGGGTATTCCTCCCATTTTGCACATAGCAGCAATATTTCGATACTTCTTTCGAATCACCCAATGTTGAGAGCACTTCCTACGATGATGCACTTCAATAAAAGGTAAAGAAGCCGAAATATTGACATATTGAACATCATCACCCTCAGCAATATGTTTCTCGGCAATTTCTAAAGCCGTACCAACATGATAAGGTGCCATCCACGTATCAAAAATCAACACTCTCATTTAATGATATAAGGCGTACTTAGATAAAACAAATAAAACAAACTCAAAAAAACAAGAACCAACTAATTATTCGCATCAACTACACTAAACATTGTTGTTAGTGCTTTTCTATCAATCTTTTGATTCAAATTCAGTGGCATACTGGGTATAACATGTACACGCTTAGGTATCATGTATGGCGCCAATCGTTCGCGCAAATAGGTTTTAAAAGCATATACCGACAATTCGTTTGAAGGATCGGTTAGTGTACACACCATCTGTAGCTGTTTTTCTTTTAACGCATTCATCAAAACTATACAACAACATTGTTTAATATTCTCAAATGAAGCTGCAACAAATTCAATTTCATTTAAATCGACCCTGAACCCGGCAATTTTTACCATCGTACCCATACGCCCCACTATAAACAAACGATTATTTTCGTCGAGATAGGCTAAATCTTCCGTAAAAAAACAAGGTTTGTTATCCCAAACACCATACTTCGCTTGCGTTGTAACAATATCGTTTAAATATCCTTGAGTAACACAATCACCCAACATAGTAATTTCGCCTTGTTCAAAGGGCTTGTCAACAATCGCCGTTCTCGATTCGTTGAGAAGTACAAAGGGCATACGTTCATGTATGCACCCTACTGCTGGTAACCGACCTTCATGCAAGGGAGCAATATCGTTGTTATTGACAAGATGCATGGTGTTTACAATTGATGTTTCCGTTGGGCCCCAAACATTATATATGGCAAGGTTTGAAAATTCATTTCGCCATTGCAATAAATGCACCGGATTAAAAAAATCGCCTCCCGACAAAATACGACGCAACGAACTACATAACTGCAATCTATTAGCCTGCTCCCCATTCAATAATGAAGAAAAAAATTGAGGCACACTAAAAATAGAGGTGATCTCAAACCGATTAATCTCTTCTAACACAGTTCTATAGTCTCTTACATTCGAAAAAATAGCTAACGGAACATTAAAATAAAGCATCGTGAAAAAATCGAACATGGAGATGTCAAATGAAAACTGACTAGCACATCCCATAACATCGTTTACTTGCCAATCAATCATATCCATACTCCACAGCATGGTATTTTCAATATTAGATGCCGACACTTTAACCGCTTTAGGCTCACCTGTTGAACCAGAAGTGAAAAGAACATATAATAACTGCTCGGGTAAAAAATCAGCCGATATATTTTCATTCCTAACATCATTCGCTTTATCTAGCAGCAAATATGTTTTCTCTAATTGTTGACGAAATACCCCCGAAACATCAATGCATACATCGGTGTTGGCTTTCAAAATACACTGCTCAATCCTTAAAAAGGGCAATTCCATCGATAAGGTGGCAAAACACTTTCCCGCCAATAAACAACCCAACATGGCGGCCACCGTATTACCTGTTCGATCTACAATAATGGGCACGATTTCTTCCTTAGAAGCATATAAACGAATGGAGTAAGAATAGGCCATTGCCGCTTCCATCAATTCTAACCACGTCCATGTTCTAGCACGATCGTGAACAATCACTTTGGATGGATGCTGCTTAGCATGTTCGTAAACACGTTTAAGTAACGATGAATTTGACATCAAAAGAGAATTATTTCTCGGCTTGTTTGCTCTCTATTAAATCAACCAAACGCTGTGCTGAATTGAACGAATCGAATGTTTCTGCATCCGATAAATTCAATCGAACCCCACAGGATTGTTCAATAAAAACAATCAGCTCAACCATATCTAAGGAATCAATCAAACCTGAATTGAACAAATTTACTTGATACAAATCGGCTAATACACCATCACCTTCGCGTTGAACAAAAAATGATTCAATTATAGCTTTACTATTCATATTCTTTATAATCTGTCTTTATGAAAATACAGGGATCTTGGTAAAACCAATCCACTAACAAATCGATTGAATCACCCATAGGGTAACAACTAAAATTTAATAAATCAACAGCATCACCTACCTCACAAATTAATTTATGTTGGAACAATCGATTGCTTATCTTTTGAAAACTTGCTTTAAAATTGTCTAATGAATTATCTAAACGGCGCACCATTGCTGAATAGTCTGTACCAATATACTCCCCATATTTATACACGTTGGTTTTATACACTTTATTATACCGGTAGGAAGCCCCACAAAGATGCTCTACATAATGAATAAAACTATTGCCCAACGGCATTGGAATGCCTATATGCAAGAAGGCGGCTCGTTCATTTTGGTATAAATCGTACGCCGACTTCGCACCAAATGCACTTTTCCCCGTTTCAAGTAATGTATTTGCTTTGGGACCAATAGCCGCAAACGAAAACATGGGATGATTCGAACGAACTACCCCATCCAAACCCAAAAACCATTTATTCATAGCGCCCAATCGAGTTGGCGTACTCTCCACATGAAATTCACCCTCCGTTGTATACGAAAATGTTGGAATAACTACCGTTTTATTTCGTTGTATGAAAGGCTCTATAAATGCTTCCATAAAACGATTTCGATTCTCAAACAATAGGGCATTAACACTAAAGGCTCTTAAATCTACATATAAAAACACCACATCATAATCCAATACACCAACCTCAATCAGCGATGTTTGTATATAGTCTTTAAAATTGATTTGACTTGAAAATACCATGATAAACGCAACCTTTGCTCTACAAATATGTTGAAAATTCTACAAATATCAATTTAAAATCAATATTATTTAAAAAAAAGATCAACTTGCTTTGTTACTAGCATCGAGGCTCGTACTGCTATAATAACCTGTCTTTACTGAATTAGTATAAGCTGGACGCAATTCAAATCCATACCAATGCATTACTGCTTCTTGCAAACAAGGAAGCCCCAGCAATTGGGTAATTGCAATAACTTTTTTAACCTGTTGCATTTTCTGACCTTTACGATATAAACCGCTACCATGCACTTCGTCACCATCCTCTTTTCTGCCATGAAACATCAACCCAAAACTGGTTAAATCTTCAACTTCGTCGGCAATTCTTAAAATAAGTACTTCCTTTAATTGAGCTAAATCGTCTAAATTAATTTGCTCAATAGCCACCATTTCAAACTGAGTATACCGCCAAATCAAATCGTCTACCTCCGAACCAAAAGCCTTTCTTAATGTTTCTCTTTTCTCATCTATCGTGTTTAACTGGCCGAAATCAACCCTGTTTTGATACAAGGCATGCATTAAAGCGGCCTGAATCATGGGCACAGATTGTTTATCTGAAACCATTATACTTGCCACCCCTACCAAATGATTGATAAAAGGCTTCCCAGATCCACGGAACATGGAAAATATTTTATCGATATTAAACATATAGGCATTATGAACTGCTTCTATGTCGTTGGTTGCATACCCCATTTCCTCCATTTGTAAACACAATTCCAAATTGGTTTGTGCCGGAAACAAAATATAATTTCTTTTGGAAGTAGATTTCATGGTTCACTAAATTGGGAATGAGATAAAATACGAACTGCATCATCAAGTTGAATATCAATATCAGGTTGCCGATCAAACAGATAGGATAGTCGTTTATAATCGTCGGGGGTATCTACAGCCCAACCTTGATGCGTTGAAGGCGGATTAATCTGAGGCAAACTCACTATTGAAAAAGCCGTTTTATGTGTATAAATAAAATGAGTAAGGTGTTCACGGTCGGCAGGCAAACTAGCCACGTCCGTTATGCGTTCCATCGCATTAACATCTATAATTTCGGTTGTTAAACCAGGGGCTTGTTGTTTAAATAAATGATTGGTAATTAAATCTGGCGCATACCCCCCTGCCACTAATGCATTATAAACAGAAAAAGCGTCTTTAATTTCTTGCACCGAAAAAAGTGGCCTATCTCCACACAAACGGGCAAAGGCACGCAAGTTAAAATAACGAGCCGCCGCTAAGGCCCTACCCAATACATCGTCTTTACTTCCCCGATATACGCCAATGCCGGCTATTTCAGCCAAGCGTACCAACTCGTTGTCGTTATCCGAATCACTTGTGGCCAAATAAACAGGAACCCCTGTAAGCTGTGCTCGCTTAATTACACGAAGTAATAAAGGTATTCCACCAAGGGGCATCAAAGCCTTCCCTGGCAAACGCATCGAATCGATGCGTGCAAATACAATAATTCCTAAATCGTTCGTATTCATAAGTGCTTAATCAAAACGAATCAGCTTATGCGCTTCTAATTGAGTTAGGATAGGCAAAAAGACAGAAAACGGCCTTTCGCATTTATCCGCTATATCTAATAAAGTATGTTCGCCATCGGCATACGAAATCAAATTCAACATATCTTTCACCGAAGCCGTACTTCCTTTTACACTAGTCATGGGGTATAAACCTCTCGGACCTAATTGCGGTTCGCCAAGCACTAAGGATACGGGTTTACCATCATATTCAATAACTTCAATCATTCGCTGATGCAGTTCCAACGTTTCAGCCAATCCATTTGCCGTAACAACATCCCCTATGGTATCAAGCGACGTATGATATTCAGGATATACACCATACTTCGTTCGCATAACAGACACCATCGGCAAATCAATTCCAGGCGCACAAAACATACTTTCATCACTCCCCCGATCCGTCCAACGATACATCGATACATCCTTGTTCGAATATCGTAATACATGCAAAGCTACTTTATCGGAATAGGTGTTGCCTTTACGCGAGGGTAAAAATGACCAATCTCGCTCATCCCCAACACAAGTCAAATTAAAAGCAGCCTTCACATGCGCTTTCAAATATGCTTGATTTAATTGCAAATAGGCTGCAGAACCAATCATCTCGGGTATAAAAACAAATCGATACGTGTATTTTCTCCGAGGCAATGCGTTTACCCATTGTGCTAAATAGGTAGCAACACATGGTCCTGATAATTCATTATTGGCCATTGATGGATGACAGCAATAGGTAGAAATCAACACCTCTGCGTCCGTATCACCCGGTATCACCAATTCACCTAACGTCAAACTCCCTTTTATGTGTTCCGATACAATATGAGCATGATAAATTCCTTCTTGCAACGATTGGCGTAACTCATCGCTTATGCAAAAACCCCAATTTCGTTTGTAGTACGATGTTACATACGGAATGGCATTTGGCTGATCGGGTAAACTGTATAAATGCGCTTGTAGTTCATGCAAGCTCAGGTGTTTATTGACCGCTTCACTGTAGCCCACTACATGCAAATTATGAACTGCCATATCGGCAATCACCTTTCCATCGGGGTTCGTTAATT
>JBIKQE010000143.1:0-5807 GCA_044349815.1 Chitinophagaceae bacterium
CGATACTTGTGCGTATTAAGATGAGCTTCTTCCAAGGCATTGAATTTTTCTTTTTTAGGAATTTCGTTCAATAAAAAAGCTTGTGGCCGAATGGCGAAATGCAAGTAATAATCGAAGCTAAGAATGTAGGGCAAATACGCATCGTGCGGATACGCTTGCAAGAGGGCTTCGGCGGCTGTTTCGTATAACGCGCGCAGTGCGGTGCCGTGCATTTGTTGTTTTTGATGCAGCACCTTGCCTAACTCAAAAAACACCTTGAAATAGCCTTGGGTTTTGCTCAAATAACGCAAGGTGTGTTGCAAGCGTGGTTTATTCCAATACACCTCCAATGCCGCTTCAGCCAAGGTAAAATCGTGCAAATCGGCCACGCTTAAATAGTTGCTTTCAATGAGGGTATACGGTGGCATCGGATCAAACACATACCCATGCTGTTGATAATTGTCGCGCAGGGGTGTGCCCTTCAAGAACTTTAAAAATCCTAATTGCAATTCGGGTGGTTCGAGGGCCATAACAGCATCGATGCTATGAATAACATCGGGTCGGGTATCGAGGGGGAGGCCAACAATTAAATCGAGGTGCAATTCTACATTGTTTCGAACAGCTTCAATAACACCTTTTGTTTTTTCGAATTGTTGTTTTCTACTCACCGATAAATTCGCTTCGCGATTGACGGTTTGAATACCAATTTCGAATCGAAATAAATGGGGGGGTAATTGGGTTTGAACCCAGGCAATAATATCGGGGTGTAAAATATCGGCCGTGATTTCGAATTGAAATACTTGATGCGCTTGATGGTGCTTTTTTATAAACTCGAATACACGCAAACTGAAATCGCGCTTGATGTTGAAGGTTCGATCGAGGAACTTGATTGTTTTGCCATGTTGCATCAAGAATAGCAAATTAGCTTCGATACGTTCGTCGCTGAGGTGACGCACTTTATTATCGAGACTCGCTAAACAGAATTGGCATTTGTAAGGACAGCCCCGCGAGGTTTCAACATACAATACTTTATGACTTAATTCGTGGGGGGCATCGTTGGCATAGGGATTGATGCTTTCCAACAAACGCAGGTCGACAGTCTCCGTAACGGGTTGACCCATAATTTGATGGTTCGATTTATGAATTAAACCGGGAATGCCGCTTACGGCGGGAAAACGATCGAGGAATTGAGCAAAGGCTTCTTCACCCTCGCCGGCAATGATTGAGTCAACTTCCGGACGAACAATTATGTTTTCGTATTCATAACTTACTTCGGGGCCGCCCAATAAAATATGAACAGAAGGGTTAATGGCTTTGATGCGTTCGCACACGACCAGGGTTTGGGTGATATTCCAAATATAACAGCTAAAGGCTACCACCTCGAATTGAGCGCAATAGGCAGCCACGGTATCGGGGTTTTCTTTAATGGTAAACTCCTTCCATGCCAAGCCCTCGCGATGTTTGTTGAGTTGGTATAAAATACGAATGGCCAAGTTGGTATGAATATACTTGGCATTTAATGTAGTGAGCAGTACCTGCATGGGAATGCAAAGAACGTGTTTTTCGTGCTTATACAAACGTTCTTCGTGAAGAGAAATTAATCTACTTTTCTGAAAATCACCGAGGCGTTGTGTCCACCGAACCCAAACGTATTGCTTAAGGCCGCACGAACGGTACGGGCTTGTGCTTTATGGAAGGTAAAGTTGAGTTTTGGATCCAACTGGTCGTCGTCGGTAAAATGGTTGATGGTAGGCGGCACCATATCGTTTTTAACGGCCAATACCGAAGCAATGGCTTCGATGGCACCGGCGGCACCTAATAAGTGACCGGTCATCGATTTGGTGGAACTGATGTTCAAGTTGTAGGCATGATCGGCGAACACCCGTTGAATGGCGGTAACTTCAGCAATGTCGCCTAATGGGGTTGAAGTACCGTGTACATTGATGTAATCGATGTCGTCGGGTTTCATTTCACCATCTTGCAAGGCATTGTTCATTACCAGAATTACGCCCAAGCCTTCAGGGTGTGGTGCGGTAATATGATGCGCATCAGCCGAACAGGCGGACCCGCTGAGTTCAGCATAAATAGTAGCGCCACGTCGTTTAGCATGTTCGTATTCTTCCAATACCAAAGAACCGGCCCCCTCGCCCAATACAAATCCGTCGCGTTCCTTATCGAAGGGACGAGAAGCAGTTTCGGGCGAATCGTTGCGTTCGCTGAGGGCTTTCATGGCATTGAATCCACCCACTCCGGGTGGTGTAACAGCGGCTTCGGAGCCTCCGCAAACAATCACGTCGGCTTTCCCTAATCGAATAAAGTTAGCGGCATCAATTAACGCATGTGAGGATGATGCACAAGCACTCACCGTACAAAAATTGGGACCACGAAAACCATATTTGATCGAGATATGGCCTGAGGCAATATCCGAAATCATTTTAGGAATAAAGAAAGGATTAAAACGAGGAGTACCATCGCCGGCAAAGAATCCTTTCATTTCTTCGTAGAAGGTACCAATACCGCCAATACCGGAGGCCCAAATAACACCTACGCGGTCTTTGTTTACCTGCGGATTATTATCCAGACCCGCATCGGCTATCGCTTGATCGGAACAAACGATAGCCAATTGCGAGAAGCGGTCAATTTTACGCGCTTCTTTACGGTCCATAAAATCTTCAGGAACAAAGTTCTTTACCTCACACGCAAAGCGTGTTTTAAACTTTTCGGCATCAAAAAGCGTAATCATTCCGGCGCCGGAAACTCCATGACAGAGTCCGTGCCAATATTCCTCAATGGTATTACCAATTGGTGTCAAGGCCCCTAAGCCGGTAACGACTACACGTTTTAATTCCATGAAAACGAATAAATATTATTTAGCGTGTTCTTCGAGGTACGAAATGGCTTGACCCACCGTAGCGATGGTTTCAGCTTGTTCGTCGGGAATTGAAATGTTGAATTCCTTTTCAAATTCCATGATCAATTCTACTGTGTCTAATGAATCAGCGCCTAAGTCGTTCGTGAAGCTTGCTTCAGCTACAACTTCAGCTTCTTCAACACCTAATTTATCGGCGATAATTTTCGTTACGCGTTTTGCTATTTCTGACATACTTTGAAATTTAGATTGCAAAAATATACTTTTAGTTGAATTTCGGAAGGAAAAACCGCACTTGTTAAAAAGATGTATATAAATAGCCTAAAAATGGGACTTTTTATGTGGTTTGTTGGTTCGTTTGGGTGGATGTACCTTTAATTTTCGATTTCTACCCCCTTTCAAAATATGTTTAACATCAAATGCCTTCTGTTTACCGGGCTCATGTGGTTAACTGCTACCCCACTTTTTGCCCAAGTATGGATCAATGAAATAGATTCCGATACACCCGGCACCGACGATAAAGAATTTGTAGAATTACGCACACCGTCCCCCTTTACTTCGCTCAATGGCTATACGTTGGTTTTTTACAATGGTAACCCTACCGCTTCCAATGCCAATCGGAGTTATTTAAGCCTCTCCCTCGATGGGTTCAGCACCGATGCCAACGGATTAATGTTGATTGGCAACAACGCCGTATCGCCCGTTCCAACCATTGTAATTCCCAACAATGTGATTCAAAACGGCGAAGATGCTGTGGCGGTTTACCAAGCCCCGGTGGCCAACTTTCCCGATAGCACCTTGGCCAACGCCGTTAACCTTGTTTCGGCCTTAGCCTACGATACCGGCGACCCCGATGCGGTCACCTTAATGAGCTTACTCAACATTGTGCCCCCGCAAGTTCAAATGGACGAAAACGCCAACAGCGCCCAAGCCACCGAATCCATCCAACGTAAAAACGATGGCACCTACGAAGTAAAAGCTCCAACACCGGGCGCCATGAACGACGGCACCGGTATTCCCATCAATGGCATTACCTTAGGGGTGAGTACCCAATACCGCAACGAAGGCGATTCCTTGCACCTCACCCTCAGCCGTACCGTGGCCTCGGCAACGCCATTGACCTTGAGTGTATTGGTCAACAACGGTGGGTTTACAGCCGGCGATATCAATGGCGCCACTACCCTTACCATTCCTGCCAACCAAACCAGCATTACTACCATATGGACCATCGTAGACGATACCGCCGATGAAGGGGACGAAGAGATGTTGTTGCGTTGGTCTAACATCCCCGCCGGTTACACCGCCATGAATAACAATATTGTGTTGCGCGTGGTAGACAACGATTATGGTATCGATCCTTGGGGGCAACCTACCCAACCCACTTATGGCATTGTTCCACCGCAAATTCCAGCAGGTTATTATGCCAGTATCAATGGACTCAGCGGTGCCGCACTGAAACAAGCACTACAAAACATTATTGCCGATTCATTAATAGTTCGAAAACACAATTATGGCGATGTAGTAACTATCTTAAAAGAAGCTGATCATCATCCTAAAAACCGCAACCAAGTATGGTTGATGTATGTGGAAACACCGCGTGCCAAACTCGATTTTCAGGAGAGTGGCAGTAATGTGGGCAAGTGGAATCGCGAACATATTTATCCGCAATCGCGCGGTGGCTTTGCCAATGCCACCAACGATATTCCCGATGGCATCAATGTATACGATTCCACGAGCGCCTTCGATATAACCGCCGGCCATTCCGACGCCCATTCCTTGCGTGCTGAAGACGGTCCTGAAAATAGCTCCCGTGGCAACCGCGATTATTGTCCCGGCGATTATATGGGTCCCAACGGCACGCAAAATTCGTGGCGTGGCGATGTAGCCCGTGCCTTGTTTTATATGGGCGTTCGGTATCAAGCCTTGAGCGTGGTTTCAGGTAACCCGCCCGATGCCACCCTCGGACAAATAGGCGATTTAGATAGCCTCCTTTCATGGCACCTTTCCGACCCGCCCGACGATTTTGAAATGTACCGCAATAACTATATTTATACGTGGCAACAAAACCGCAATCCATTTATTGATATGCCGTCATTAGCCTCTTATGTTTATGGTAATAACCAAGGGCAACCATGGCAAAACCCCAATGCGTTGGTCAATCAATCGATTACGGATTATATCGTTTACCCCAATCCGGCCAATGAACAAGTATGGATTAATGGCATCAACGGAGAATTTGGCTGGGAGTTACGCAATATGTTAGGACAAGTACTTCAACATGGCACATCCATTCAACAGCAATCCATTGTATTGAATGTTCCTAATGGGGTATACAGCCTATGCCTTCGTAAAAACAACCAAATGCATTTCGTTAAATTAGTGGTTCAACATCCTTAGTATTGAACAGGACCTAATTTCAGCTTCGCAAAGAAATCGGCTTCACTGAGTTCGCGCACCTCGCCGGGTTGTAAGCCATCCAAGGCCACCTCTTCTATCGACACCCGAATCAGGCGTTTGCATTTGTGTCGGATAGCCACCATCATTTTTCGAACCTGATGAAACTTGCCTTCGGTGAGCGAAATTTCCAACCACGTATGCGGTACAAAATCGGGAATCAAATTTTCACGCGGTGAAATATCGGCGGGTTTTGAAATAATGGCCGCTTCGCACGGACTCGTTATCCATTGCTCCCCGCCGGCTATGCGAATGGACACGCCATCGCGCAACTGTTGCACATCCGAAGCACTTACATCGTACAAGGCCTGCACCACATACGTTCTGCGGTGAGGCACTTCACTTTGAAACAACAACTTGGTGATTTTTTTATTGGTTGTCAACAACAACAACCCTTCCGAATGAAAATCCAATCGACCAATGGCGTGGGTTCCTTCGGGAAATGAAAACGACAAATCGCCCAACATGGGTGCCTCGGTGGGCCCAATAAATTGCGACAACATCT
>JBIKQE010000144.1:0-5793 GCA_044349815.1 Chitinophagaceae bacterium
TGAAAGCGCCGATTGTAATTGGTCGCGATCATTTGGATTGTGGCTCCGTGGCTTCGCCGAACCGTGAAACAGAGGCCATGAAAGATGGCAGTGATGCCGTAGCCGATTGGCCTATATTAAATGCGATGGTGAGTACCGCCGGTGGTGCTAGCTGGGTAAGTTTGCATCATGGTGGCGGTGTGGGTATGGGTTATAGTATTCATGCCGGCATGGTGATTGTGGCCGATGGTACAGCCGATGCGGATGCGCGATTACGCAGGGTATTGCACAACGACCCAGCGATGGGTGTGTTGCGCCATACCGATGCCGGGTACGATGAAGCGGTTGCTTGTGGGATAGAGCATGGGCTAGACCTTTAACAGGATTATAAGATTGAAGAATTATAAGATTAGTCAGATTGACGTCGAATTGGTTAACAGGATTATAAGATTGAAGAATTATAAGATTAGTCAGATTGACGTCGAATTGGTTAACCGGATTATAAGATTGAAGAATTATAAGATTAGTCAGATTGACGTCGAATTGGTTACCAGGATTATAAGATTGAAGAATTATAAGATTAGTCAGATTGACGTAGAATTGGTTACCAGGATTATAAGATTGAAGAATTATAAGATTAGTCAGATTGACGTCGAATTGGTTACCAGGATTATAAGATTGAAGAATTATAAGATTAAAGGGATTGTTGATGAATGGGGCACTACGTTCGGAGTGTATTGTTGAAGAATGAATCGGGCGATGCCTTTTTAGCCCCGATTGACGCGGAAAGCCTTTTGTGAGGCACGAGCAAAAGCTTGGAGCAAAAGCGGGACGGTGGCTTAATGGCTTGATGATGCTTGGCTTCGGAATAAAATGAAAAAAGTGCTTTGTGGTATGCAAAGCACTTTTTTAATGGGGCAAAACGATTAGCTGTGTTTGAGGGCCAGGACGGGGATTTGACTGTGGTACAGCATTTCTTTGGTTTGGCTTTTGCGGAAGAGGCCTTCGAGCCAACTGTGTTTTTTGGGAAGCATGATGACCATATCCATGTCGTTTTTACCAACAAATTCATTCAGTCCTTCTTGTACGTTTTCGTGATCGATGTAATGAAAATGGTGGGGGATATGTTCGAACATGGCGTTGAGCACCTCAATTTCGGTTGGTGTATTGGCCGTGTAATGACGGTTGTGGTGGTCGATATTCAAAATATGAATTTCGGCATTGAATAATTTAGCAAATACTTTGATGGCCAATAAAGGGGTTGACGTAGCAACGTTTTGTAAATCGCAGGCAAAACAAATTTTATTTACCGAGCGGAAATAGGCGTTTTTAGGAATTACCATCAAGGGGAGGCTGAGGTTGTCCATGGCAAGAATGGCGTTACTGCCAATTAGCTTGTCGATACCTTCGCCGGAGCCGGTGATACCCATGATGACGGCAACGGGGCGGACTTCAAGGCAAATTTCTTCCAAACAATCCAAGAAGAGACCGTCTTTTACTTTGAAATCGAAATTCAAAAGGGGGTATTCCGCGCGAAGTGCGATGAGTTTTTCGAGCATTTTTTCTTCGGCGTGTTGTTGCATTTCCTTCATCAGGTCTATATATACCACATTGGCTACATCGGTGGCTGTGAGTTGCACCACGTGGGCAAGGGTAATATCGAGTTGATATTGTGTGGCCATGTCCATGGCATATTTGAGGGCATTGTCGGCAACTGGCGAAAAATCGGTTGGAATTAGGATACGGCTCATAGTATTCGTTTTTGATACAACACAAAAGTACTCTGATTAAGGGGGAAATAGTCGCTGATATTTGTCACTTTTACTAAATAAAATGGGGTTTGTTTTTAGGAATCAAGGTTTTTATCTATTTTCGGAAAAATTTAGATTATGGACAATGATAATATCATGCTGGAAGATGTTCGTTATATGTTTATCATCGACGACGATCCCGTTCAGGTTGAGATGATTAAAGATTATTTAGGGGAGCGTTATGTGTTTAAGCTGAAAGTGTATGAAAATGGCGAAGCGGCATTGCCTGATGTAGCAACTTTAAAGCCTGAAATTGTAGTGCTCGATTATCATTTGAGTTCCAACAACCCAACGGCAAAAAATGGCATTGAGGTGCTGAAGGAAATCAAACGCTTGAATCCTGTATCTAAGGTGATTATGTTTTCGGGGCAAGACAATATTGATATTGCCTTAGAAAGTATGCGAAATGGCGCTTACGATTACATTATAAAAGGGGAAACGGCTTTTAACAAAATGGAGAACACGGTTAATCGCTTGGGCGAAATGCATAAATTGGAATCGGTGAATGTAGCTCAACGTCGAACTATTACCTTCTTGTCGATAGTGATTGGTGTAATTGTATTGTTGGGTATTTTGTACTATTTTGTAGGAGCGCCCGATTTTATAACCAAGTAAGTTGAAAATTATTTCTTTTCGAGCAGGTCTAACATTTGTTGGGCCTGTTTTGCATTAGGTCCATTTTGTGCTATAATTTGTTGTAAAAGTTTGCGGGCCGCTCGTTTGTTGCCTGTTTTTTGATAGGCATCGGCTAAATAGAGGGCGTTTTGCCCCAATGTATTGCTCTCTTTAATGTTGTTTTCGAACAAGGGAATACAAGCTTTGTATTGTTCGGCTAAATAAAGTTCGGTGGCTGAATTTGTTTTGACATTGAGTTGGGCGGCACTCACGTAGTTGTCGGCCGTTACAGCCAATCGTTCTTTTTTGGCCGCCTTTCCCAACATGGGTTGTGGGGCCGATTCGGCTTCGGCTACGGGTGCTGCCGCTGTATAGTCTGCAACCAAATCCTTCGCTTCTTCTTTGGTATCTATCAGCGCTTTGTTGGATGCTGTCTTATTTAGTTCTATGCTAGCCGGGGGTATTGACCTTTTGTTTTCGGCAATGGTTTGTTCTTTCTTGATGGGCTGTGCTTGTTTTATGTTTGCAGGCGGTGATACGTTGGGAGGTGTTGTATTGACGTTGGCGGGTGCCGATGTTGCGTCGGGAATTTGTTCGTTCTTTTTTTGACTCGATTTGTTTAAGGCCACCGGACGTGTTTGTTGTTGGGAGGTTTTAGTATATAACAAGTATCCGCCCATAAGGCATGCAACAATAGCCGCTGCGGCCGAAAAATGCTTTATGTTGTAGGTAAATCCGTTGGCTTTTTTTATGGGTATTGTTGGAAGGGCAAACTCGTGAGGTAATTGTTCCCAAGCGGCTTGTAAAACATCCGGTTCGGTTTGCATGATGGTTTCTACAGCTTCACTGCATAGGGGGCAATGGGTGAAATGCGTTTCAATGGCGCTGGTTTCGATGGCATTCGATTGGCCACGCCGATAACGCAACCATTGAGCCCGATTGGGGCACATTGTGGCATGGGCGGTATAGGGCGAATTAGGCATGGTTGACGTTTTGTTGTAGGCGTAATTTTAAGTTGCGTTTTCCGTTTTGGATATGGCTTTTAACCTGCATAAAGGTGAATCCCCCTAAGGCCATAATGTTGTGGTACGATTTTTTTTCAAGATAGAACCAACGGAGGCACTGTTGTTGTTCGGTGGGTATTTCCATTAGCACTTTCTCTAATTGTTGCAAGCGATCTTCTTTTTCGAGGGCCAGATGAAAATCATCTTCCAATTCCACAAACTGCTCAGGAAATTCCGGATGAATGATGCGCACTTTTTTATCGTTTCGGAGGGCCATCAGGCAATGGTTCTGGGTTACCTTACTCAGCCAGGCTTTGAATTGTTTGATTTCCCAGCGCGGAATTTCGTGCATTAATTTTTCAAATACCTGCATTACATTTTCGCGCGAGCGGTCGCTATCTTTAAAATACGATTGACAAATACAATATACCAGATGCGCATATCGGGTGTATAATTCCCCAAAGGCGTCTGGTGTTTCCCCGGCGCGTATCAAAGCTAGCAGGGCATCGTCGGTATGGTTGGCATAACGAGTGGGCACGAGATACAAAGATAGGGTTTGCTTATACGCAACATGTTAAAGCCATGCCAAGGAAATGGTGTACTTTGCCAAAAAAAATCCTATGCAACAGCTAGCTCGTTGTTCGGTAAGTTTGGCCCCTTTGCGGGTATTGCCCGATCATCAAAGTGAACAGTTTTCGCAATTGCTATCGGGCGATTGGGTTATTTGTGGGCAGCAAAAAGGCCATTGGTTGGCGGTAACTTCGTGCTGGAATGGCGATACGGGTTGGGTGCTAAAGGGCCAATTGGCCATGTTGACTTTAGAAGTTCCGCCAATTCGGGGTATAAATGCCATGCAAGCAGACCATTTAATGGGTTTATTTCAAACCTCGGTTTCAATGCCCGATATGCTGCCGATTAACCACGATTGGTATAAACGATATCGTAGCGCTAGCAAGGATTTATTAGTTGAAGCGATGCCTTTTGCGATAGATGAACATGCAAGTTCAATAGCCTTGAGTAGGCAAGTAGCCGATTGTGAGAAGGCCTTTATGGGGGCGCCCTATGTATGGGGTGGTATGAGTTTTTTAGGTGTTGATTGTTCCGGATTGGTACAATTGCTTTACCGATATCGGGGTATCCCTTTGCCCCATTCGGCATCGAAGCAAATTCACATGGGGCGGGTTCTCGATTTTATTCAAGAGGCTCGTGCCGGCGATGTAGCATTTTTTGCCGACGACGATGGGCAGGTGGTGCATGTGGGTATTATGTTGTCGCCAACTCGCATTTTGCATGCGTCGGCAAGTGGTGGACGGGTGCAAGTTGACGATATTGATTGGCAAGGAATCATTAATGCTCAAGGCAATCGAACGCATAGCCTTCGTGTAATAAAACGACTAGAAGAATAATTTTTTAAGGTAGTTTAATAGCACGAAGCAATTCTTCTACTTCACGGCTTTTTTCTTCGTAGTCTGTTTCCTCGTAAACAATTTGCAAGGCTTGAAGACTATAGGTTATGATTTCGGTATTCGATAATGGATTGAAATGATGGGGTTCGATGTTGAATTTATATTTCTTTAAATAAGCATCTACATCATTTTGGGAATATAAAATACCTGAATTGGCGTCGATGTAAAATTGAATTTTTGGGCGAGCAGACTGGGTGATGTCGCGGTATTCAAATTCATGATTAAAATAAGCCAATAAGGTATGCCGAGGCAATTGTACCATATAAACCGGCACATCAAGCATTTCGCAAAGAATTTGATAGATGATGCCGAGGCTGTATACATTGCCATTGCGGGAATCGGCAACGTGGTGCATGTTGAAATGAATGGCTTCCAGATGTTCCGAATTCAGTCCATTGAATTTGTAATTACTGTAGAAAATACTATTAATTACATTAACTTGTTCCAAAGGGGTTAGGTAATCGTTGAGTTCTAGCCAACAAGTTTGGTGCATGCTTTTTATTAATTTCCGCAGGCTATCGTCATCGGTATTTTGTTGAAAAAATTGGCCAAGTAATAAGGCGCCTTGAAGGAGTTCCGGTTTTTTACCTCGAAACCATTCGCTAAATTGATTGCTTACATTGTTAAAATGCAATTGGCGCATGATGGTTTCGATGCGCACCATAGCAAGAGGGTCGTGGCATATTTGCCAGCTCGATTCTAATTTGGGTAAAATATCGTTGCCGTAATGCAGAATACGTTCCGATACGGAATGGTAAACACTTTGGTCGGGATCTTCCAACAAGCGTAATAAAGCATTTATTTCTCGGGTGTTATTCATACACGATTTATACAAAAATCTGTTCGAAAGTAATGCGCGCCAAGCACCTAGGTGAATAAATTCAAATAAATAGTTGCTAACATTAGGTAGATAAAATT
>JBIKQE010000145.1:0-5783 GCA_044349815.1 Chitinophagaceae bacterium
TTGGGTTTGATACAATTTTTTGGACATAGCTCGGCTTCGGGGATGGATTATAACCTCGATTTTCCGGAGAACTACAACAACAACGGCAAGTTTCCCTTGTTTGTGGCCAATGGGTGTGGGGCCGGGAATATGTTTGAACTCACGGGACAAAAATCGTTGGGGGAACGTTTTGTATTGGCGCCAAACTCCGGCTCAATGGCGTTTGTAGCGAGTGTATCCACCGGCTTAACAGGGGCTTTAGGGGCGTATACCGATTCATTGTATAGTCAAATTGGCGTGCAAGCTTATGGTAAACCCATTGGCGAACAAATGAACACGACGGTGAATCGGCTTATGAATGACCCCGTGTTGGGAGCCGACCCGGTGATGCGCTTGCATGCCGAACAAATTGTATTGAATGGCGACCCTGCATCAACCACATTTTTTACCGCGTTACCCGATTATGCCTTGGAAGCCGATGGCCTTCAGTTGGATGCCTTGAACATAACCTCCACACTCGATTCGTTTGAAGTAAAAATTGTTGTACACAATTTAGGGAAGTACCTCAACGATTCGGTGGGCATTGTATTACGCCGAATAACACCTAAACAAACCGAGCAGGTAGTTTTGAACAGAAAATTGCCCGGTATATTTTACAGCGATACCATTCGAGTGAAAGTCCCCACCTTGGGCGAACAAGCATTGGGTATCAATACCATAGAGGTTATTATCGATCAGGAAGGAATATGTACCGAACTGTCGGAAACCAATAATTCCCTGTCGCGTAGTTTTGTTATTTACAACGACGATTTAGTGCCTATTTACCCCGGGCCTTTTTCAATTGTCAACCAAACAACGGTGGTATTGAAAGGCTCAACCCTCAATCCGTTCATGGGTTCAAGGTCGTATGTATTTCAAATCGATACAACCGAATCATTCTCATCGCCCGCCTTTAAAACAGGTACGGTAACAGCGCCCGGTGGGGTAGTAACGTGGCCCGCTGTTGGTCCATTTAAAGACAGTACCGTTTATTATTGGCGAACGGCTATGGACACCTTGTATGGAAATAGTCAGTACCGTTGGTCTACATCGAGCTTTTTATATTTACCAACGGGTAATCCGGGTTGGAATCAATCGCACCGTTACCAGTGGGAGAAAAACAACTACAAGAATTTACAATACGATTCCTTGGCGCGTCAATTTACATTTTCCTCGCTCACCAAGAAATTGCAAGTCCAAAATGTGTGTATGAATGCACCGGCACCATACACCTATACATGGCCCGATTATTTGGTGAAAATTAATGGTACAACCCTGTACACCTTTGGTTGCGATCCATTCCCCGGTTATTCGAGTTTGCAATTTATTGTGATAGATAGTTTAACAGGGCAACTTTGGAAAAATTACCGCGATACATTAACCAATACCGGACGATTTGGAAGTTACCTGCCGTGCCGAATTATTGCGCAGGGCGACACCCTCGATCCGTTTTTTGAATTCGATTTCAGAACACCTACCGCCCGATTAAATATCATGAAATTCATCGATTCCATTCCACAAGGATTTTATGTAATGATGCAACCACGGGTTTGTGTGGGGGCAGGCAATGCAGCTTGCGGTACTATCAACAATGTGTTTATCAATCAATGGAAGTCCGATACATCGGCCTTAGGCCCCGGGCAATCTTTGTACCACAAGTTGGTGAATTTCGGATTCAATCAAATTGATTCGTTTTATAAAAATCGGCCCATGATTTTTTATATGCGAAAAGGAATGCTCAATACCGTACAGCAATTTATAGAGCGCGATAGCACGAAGAAATTATTTGCTGAATTAGCCTATTCGTCGGTATTGTACAATGGCGAAATGCAGTCGGTAAAAATTGGTCCGGCAAAATCGTGGACTAATTTTACCAGAAACGGATATTCCCTTGAAAATCCAATCAACGACTCTACCCGGATTACTTTGGTGGGCATAAACAACAACGAGGTAGAAACACCATTGGCTACTTTAGTAGGCGATACCTCCTTGGCTTTTATTGATGTAAAGCAGTATCCGTATTTACGTTTACTATTTAATACAACCGATAATAAAACCAATTCGCCCGAGCAATTGCGTCATTGGCGTGTGCATTACGTACCTGCTCCCGAAGGTGCGGTGAATCCGGCCCAATATTTAGTTTGGCCCGATACGGTAGCTCAAGGTCAAGCAGTGCCCATATCGATTGCATTTCAAAATGTGAGTCCAACCAATATGGATAGTTTGCGTGTGCGCTATCAATTGGTCGATAAGAACAATGGTCGGGTAACTGTAAAAGATTGGCGCATGCAACCTGTACTTGCCGGCGATACGATTCGATTGAGTGCCTTGTTGAATTTAGGGAATGCCACCGGTATGCAAACCTTGTTGGTGGAAGCCAATCCGGAGAACGATCAAATAGAACAATACCACCCGAATAACATTGCTTTCAAACCCTTGTTTAACGTACCCGATAAAAAGAACCCTTTGTTGGATGTAACCTTTGATGGGGTGCATATTATGGAACGCGATATTGTGTCGGCTAAACCATATATTCAAATCAATTTGCACGACGAGAATAAGTACTTGGCCCTCAACGATACGAGTTTAATGGATGTGTATTTACGTTTGCCGGAACAAGCCCCGGGCACCGAGCAACGTATTCCATTCGATGGACAAGTACTTAAGTTTATTCCTGCTTCGGCCAGTGCGGCAGCCGCCGGTAAAAACACAGCCCGCATCGAATACCGCCCAACCTTTACCCGCGATGGCGACGATTATATGTTGTTGGTTCGGGCAAAAGATAAAAGTGGCAATTCGTCGGGAACGAATGCCTATCAAGTTGGGTTTCGCGTTATTCTCAAATCGTCGGTATCGGCCCTGTTGAATTATCCGAATCCGTTTACAAGCTCCACGCGCTTTTTGTTTACGCTTACCGGTTCTGAGGTTCCTACACAATTTAAAATACAAATATTAGCGCCAACCGGTAAAGTAGTGCGCGAAATTACGCAAGCCGAATTAGGTCCGCTGCGCATTGGTCAAAACCTTACGGAGTTCCGATGGAAAGGCGACGACCAATTTGGGCAACCCTTAGGTAATGGGGTTTATTTGTATCGGGTAGTTTGCTCGGGCAAAGGCAAAGCCTTTGAGCATTACGAAAGCTCGGCCGATAAATGGATCGAGAAAGGCTTCGGCAAATTATACATTATGCGTTAACCCAACGCTTGATTTGCTCGTACATTTTGTGCATCCACGAATTGTTTTTAACGAGCACGGTATAGGGTATTTTTTCAGCACCAAATTGACTAAAAAACCGATCGATGCCTTCGTGCCTGCTTCCTTCAAAATCGAAGTAACGCCCTTGTCGTTTCAAGGCATCTTCAATAGCCCTCCAAAGCAAGCTACTCATGGCACCATGTACTTGTCCCTCGCGGGTTGTACCACCGCTTAAGTAATAGGTGGTGCTTTCGTCCCATACAATAAAAACGGCGGCTACTACCTGATGTTCGATAGCGGCGCTCAGTATGTAGCCATTTTTTTGCTGTTGAACCATGGCAATTGCTTTTTCGAGTTCTGCCAAAGGAATGCCCTTGTTTTTACCACTGCGGTTTAAACTTTGTGTTTGCATTTCTTGCAACAGGTGGGCATCAAAACCGGTTTGAATACGAAGGCTCTTTTTACCTTTTTTAATTTGACGTTGTAAGGAGGGTTTGCATTTTCGCCACAGTTCCTCGATGGGATGCAAGTATAAACAACGCGTATGATGTTGTTCCGACCGATAGCCCGGTACATGCAATTCGCCACAAGTTGGATGCCAATGCCATTCTGCTACATCGCAGGGAGGCAGTTGTAGTATGGCGGCTTCTAAGCATTGCTTCTTTTCGGCTTCGGTTTGAATACCTTGCCAAAGGGGAAGCACATACGGGGTAAGGTGAGGGTTCCGTAAAAAGCGAACCCCCGCTTTTTGTGTAATACAATACGGAAACGAAACGCTCGCTGAACCTTGTTGCCAAGTGCATGTATCGAAGTTTGGCGCCATAGTTTGCCACCAGGTGCTTGAATCGAAAATGGTTCTATAGTTTGTTGGCGTTACCATCAATCGAATTGTAAGGCTTTAACGGGTGTAATGCGGCGTAACATACGCGTGGGTAACAACATCATACAAACGCACAACACCAAGGTAATCAGATTGATGGCCAGTAGGGTGCTTGGGTTTAAATAAATAGGCACTTCGCGAATGTAATACACATTTTCGTCGAGTTGAAGCCAAGCAGTTTGCTGTTGCAACACACATAAACCAATACCCAATACATTCCCAATGCACAATCCAATACCGGCAATGTATAAACTGGTGTATAAAAATAAACGGGTAAGGGCGGCATTGGGCATGCCCAAGGCTTTTAACAAACCAACCATACGGGTGCGTTCCAACATTAAAATTAGGAGGGCTGTTGTGATATTCACCACAGCAATAATGAGCATGATAATCCAAATAATTTGTTCGTTGGTTTTCATTAAATCGAGCCATGCAAAAACGGCCTCGAAGCGTTCTTCTAAGGAGTAGGCTTTTAAAGGGGCGTCTAATATTGTTTGGTTGAGTGTATTAGCGCATTGTGCACTTGCCAGCGATTCGGGCAAGTACAATTCGTAGCCTTGAATTGCGGCCGCATCGAGGGAGGCGGTTTGGCGTAATAAATTGGCCGACGTGATCGCGAACAAGGCATCGAATTCATCTAAACCTGTGTGGTAAAGTCCTTTAACAAAAACACGCCGGGCTTTGGGGCTTGGGTTGTTGTTGCTAAGGAACAAGAGCGTTAGTTTGCTGCCCGGTTTTACATTCAGTTGTTTGGCGCGTTTTTCGGAAAGCAATACAAAATGCGAATCGGCCTGCGATTGTAAATGAGTAATTCGGGCATCGCTGAGTTGCGCCAACAAGGCTTTGGGTAATGTACTGTCGTAACCTTTTAATACAATACCCTCTAAACTGTTGTTGTGTTTTACAATAGCCGATTGAAGGATGAATGGAAAAACGTGTTGGGTTTGGCCGGCCTGTTGCAATTGAGCAAATAAGGTGGGGGAGTAACCTACCACATCGGGGTTCAATAAATTGCTCGGATTGTCGGTGTAAGGAATTACTTGCACTTGCCCCCAGCAAGCATAAAATTTATTGCGTATGGTGCGTTGATAGCCTTGTGTAATGGCCGAACCAATAATCATGACGGCCACACTTAAACTCACAGCAAGAATGGCCAAGCGAACAATAAACCGCGAAAAGGTTTTTTGTTCGTGACGGGCTAAACGGCGAGCGATATAGAAAGGCAGATTCATGCGCGGTGTAAAGAAACGAAAAAAACAGCTTGATGACGATGTGAAGAAGATGGCAAAAAAAAGTTGAAGGGTGTAATGGACGATGAGCCAATAGCCCTGACTGTAGTGGAAAGCGTTGGCAACGAAGGCGCCAACCTTGGAACGTAAGGCAGGACGGGTGCTGAATAAGGGTTCGATGCTTGGCTTCAAAAAAAAAGACTTGTTGAACGCATCCAACAAGTCTTTGATAAGCAGCTATAAAATTTATTTTTCGCCTAAAAACGAGTAGCGATAATCGGTTACCGGGTTCAAGGTTTCCTTGATGGTGCGGGCGCTGAGCCAACGATACAAATTGAGCATCGACCCGGCTTTATCGTTGGTGCCGCTCGCGCGAGCCCCACCGAACGGCTGTTGACCCACCACGGCGCCGGTTGGTTTATCGTTGATATAAAAGTTCCCCGCACTTTGCGAAAGGGCTT
>JBIKQE010000146.1:0-5777 GCA_044349815.1 Chitinophagaceae bacterium
ATTATCGTTATTGTCGAACATCAGGTCATTCACTTGCACCGAATTAGCCACAGGCCCTTCCAATACCTTAACCCAATTAAAGTTTCCGGCTTCATTCAATTGCAAAATGTAGATATTAACCGAAGGGGCGGTTTTGTTGACCACAGCGGGCCCCGGATCAAAATCGACGGTTTGAAAAAAATTTCCGGCTATGGTTACATCGTTGGTTGAATTAATTGAGAGCCCACGCGAAACATCATTTCCTGTTCCGCCAACAGTTTTTGACCAAAGGTAATTGCCCAAATTATTGAGCTTTAAAATATAAATATCTGAAAACCCGTTGGATGTTTTAATATCAACGTTCAAACTTGGATCGAAATCTAGACTGGCTGAGAAGCGACCGGTTAAAATAATATTGTTTAGTTTATCGACTTGTGCTTTTTCAACAATATCGTTCGCTGAATTGCCAAACGTACGAACCCAAAGAAAGTTGCCAGCGCTGTTTAGTTTAAGGATATACACATCGTTACCTCCGTTAGATATTTTGTTTTCTATACCGGGACCGGGATCAAAATCGACCGTGTCCATGAAATTACCGATAACAAACAGGTTACCATCGGAATCGGTTTTAATAATTTTAGCGGATTCGGTTGAAGGGCCGCCATATGTTTTAACCCAATTTAAACTTACGTTTTGAGCATAACAGATGGAGGTGATAAGACTAAAAAAAATAATCGGAAAATATTTCATTGGCTTAAAAATAAATTAAAATGTACAAATTATAGATACATTGTCTACCCGTGGTTTGTGAAGACACAAACCACGGATACAGCGCGATGTGGTTGCGGGTTTGTTTCAAGCATACATCCGCAACGTCCCTGCCTGTAAAACCAATGTTTTATTTCCAATCTATGGCAGGTGACATTGCGGGGAAGTTGATGGATGGTGGTTTGTGAAGACACAAACCACGGATATAAAAATGGGAGCGAGAAACAGAATGGGAGCGGAGAAATCAGAGCGGGAAACGGAAAGGGAGCGAGGGAAAATAAAAAAGCGAGAATTTGCATTCTCGCTTTAATTTTTTGTGGAGGATAACGGGGTCGAACCGATGACCTCTTGCATGCCATGCAAGCGCTCTACCAACTGAGCTAACCCCCCATGTGGAGTGCAAATATAAATGCTTTTCTGAAATAAAAAAGTGTATTTTTGGTGTATGTCTACGCCTTCATTTCGCGACCAGCTCCTGCGTTATTTGTACCTGAAAAAAAAGGATGAAAACGCCCCAGACAATATCAATGTGAAGTTTATGCACGGCATGAACCGCATTTCGATTTTTATGTTTCTCTTCGCCTTGCTTGTATTGGTATACAAGCTGTTTATCAAATAGACACCGCCTGCCACAAGGCTTTCGCCACTTCGTGGGCGGCTTGTTTGGCGCCTAATTCTTGGCGCAAGGCCTTATAATCGTTCAGTTGCTGTTCGCGGCGCGGCCCTTCCCATAATTGCTTCACTTCATTGCGCAAGGCGTCTACTGTTAATTCGTGTTGTATGAGTTCGCGCACCACAGCGCGGTTTAATATCAAATTCACCAAGGCAATAAATTTCACCTTCACCACCCGTTTGCCAATGGCATAGGATACCGGATTGGCTTTGTAACACACCACTTGCGGTGTGCCCAACAAGGCGGTTTCGAGCGTAGCGGTACCGGACGTTACCAAGGCCACCCGCGCGGCCTTGATTAAGGCATAGGTTTGATGCTGAATCAATTGCATTTGCGGATAGGCTTGCAAATACGGCTCAAACACCGCGTTCGATAAATTGGGCGCTTGGGCAATGTAAATCGGTACTTCGCGGTATTCCTGAATGGCGTCCAACATCACGGGCAACATGGCCTTGATTTCCTGTACCCGACTCCCGGGCAATAAGGTGATGCCTTCCGGATAAACCGTTTCGGGAACAAACGCATCGATATGTTGTACCGAGGGATTGCCCACATACACGGCGTGCTGAACGCCTCGATCGTGATAGAATTTTTCTTCGAAAGGAAGAATGCACCACATGGCGCGGGTGTATTGCTGAATTTGTTTTACCCTACTTTCGTGCCAGGCCCATACCGTAGGCGAAATGTAATAATACACGGCAATGCCCTGTTGGTGCGCCCATTTGGCTAGGCGCAAATTGAACCCGGGATAATCGACCAACACCAAGGCATCGGGTTGAACATCGCGAATCTGTTGTTTGATTTTTTTGAAGTTGCCTAGAATGGTGCGCAAATTGGCCACCACTTCCACAAAGCCCATAAAGGCTAACTCGCGAATATGTTTGTGTAAGATAACCCCGGCGGCTTGCATGGCATCGCCCCCCCACCCTTGGAGTTCGGCTTTTGGGTCGAACTGTTTGAGGTGCGTAACCACATCGGCAGCGTGTTGGTCGCCACTGGCTTCGCCGGCTACAAAAAAGTACTTCATGTTAGAGCCAATGGAGTTTATAAGCCACCACCACGGCGGCATACATCAAAATAGCGGCAAACACGCCATTCAAGGTGCGGTAACAACGGCGGTTTTTGTAATAGGTAATCAATGGAATGCACGCCAATAAACTCAGCGATATTACTTTCGGAATATTCTGCGGATTGTTGTTGGCTAGTTGAATAAACTCTTGGATCGAAATATTTTGCGGCATGAATTTAATCAAATACAAAAACAGGGTGCCGAAAAGTGGCACGATGAGTCCGAGTATAAAGCCCAATACAGGATTGTTTTTTCCCATCGTGTAAAGATAGTTCTTAAGAAAATGCCATGCGTTGCTTCATAGCTTCGAAACAAATAATACCGGTGGCTACGGCCACATTAAAGCTGTCGAAATTCCCGGCCATGGGGATGATGAAGGTTTCGTCGCAGGCTTGGCGTGTTACCGACGAGATGCCTTTTTCTTCGCTGCCCATTACAATGCAACACGGTTCGATGAAGTTGATGTTGAGGAGGTTGGCGGTAGCTTGTAAATCGGACGAAAAGATGCGGATGCCGTTGAGCTTCAACGTTTCGATGATGGCCGGCAGGCTTTTTTCTCTACAAAACGTAACCGACATCATTGCGCCGGCGGACGTCTTGATCATGTCTTCGTGCAAGGGTGCGGCATTCTTTTCGGAGAAAACAATGGCATCGACCCCGCAACAAACGGCACTACGAATGATGGCACCGGTATTCCGTACATCGGTAATTCCGTCGAGCAACAACAATAATGGATTGCGACCTTGGTCGAACAAATGCGAAATCACATCTTGCAGGGGTTCGTATTGCACAAACGCACCAAAGGCCACGATGCCTTGGTGGGCACCTCGCACCAATCGGTTGAGTTTTTCGATGGGCACGCGCACCACGGGCACACCGTATTGTTTGGCCAATCGAAGAATATCGCCAATCGATTCGCCCGAAATGGTTTGTTGCATCAGAATACGGTCGAGCGGTTTACCGTGTTGCAAGGCTTCGAGCACAGGATTACGGCCGTAGATGAGCGAGGAGTTCGTTGCCATTAGCGGTTGATCATAAATTTTGAAATATCCACCACTTTGCCGTAGGCATCGAGGGCGGCCACCATATAAACGCCGGGTGGGTATTGGGTCATATCGGTAAAATACAGTTCGTCGGAACCGGCCGGAATGGCTTTGCGCTGTAAGCGGGTACCCACCAAATTGCGGAGTTCGCAAATGCTGATAGCGATACTTGGATTATTGATTTTAACTTTTAGCACGTTGCCACTTAAGGGCACCGGCGAGAGAGTCATGTTTTTAATATCATCGGCCTGCAAAGGGATTTGCAGAAAAAGCAGAGGCAGAAGCCATACTATGAATAGAAACCGACGCATTTGGGTGCAAAAATAGGTTCTTTTGAACGAAGATACCTTAATGGCGTGCAAAAGTCTATTCGAGTTCGTGTTTAAAATCGCTGGTAATGAAGAAATGAATATCCGGATTGTTGCGGCGTTCGGTGTTCAAGTACCATTCGCTTTCGGCGAGGTACACGTAATTGCCTTCTTTGTCGGTTACCGTATTGTTTTGTTTAAAGCGGGTAAAGTCGGCCACCTTGGCGGGTTCGCCTTTAATCCAACATGCTTTGTAAAACGGTAAGGTTCTGAAACTACAAGCCGCCCCGTATTCATTCAATAAACGGTGTTGAATTACTTCGAACTGGAGTTCGCCCACGCAACCAATAATTTTTCGGTTGCCTCCGTGTTGGGTAAAGAGCTGGGCCACCCCTTCGTCGGTTAGCTGGTTGATACCTTTTTCGAGTTGTTTTGTTTTAAGCGGATCGTTGTTGACCAATTCTTTAAAAATTTCGGGCGAGAAGCTGGGGATACCCACGTACATCAAATTTTCGCCTTCGGTGATGGTATCGCCAATTTTAAAATTGCCCGTATCGAATAAACCCACCACATCGCCGGGGAAGGCATCGTCTACCACATTCTTTTCGCGGGCCAAGAACGTGTATGGATTATTGAAACGCACGTTCTTATCGAGACGCACGTGATGAAAGAATTTACTTCGTTCGAACTTACCGGAGCATACGCGTAAAAAGGCTACACGATCGCGGTGACGCGGATCGATGTTGGCGTGAATTTTAAATACGAAGCCAGTGAATTTATCTTCTTCGGGTTTTACTTCGCGGTGGTCGGTCATGCGCGGACGGGGCGAGGGCGCGATACGCACAAACATATCGAGCATATCCTTAATACCGAAGTTGTTTACGGCACTACCAAAGAATACCGGGGCCAATTCGCCACGGGCATAGGCTTCCTTATCGAACGATTCGTATACGCCATTAATCAACTCCATGTCTTCGCGAAGCACCGCGGCATCTTTTTCGCCCACGGCATCTACAATATCGTGGGTCGATAAATCGGGCAATAAAATTAAATCGTCGTCGGTGGCTTTGGCATTGGCTTGGAATTTCAACAAGCTTTTATCAAGGATATTATACACGCCTTTAAAGTCGCGCCCCATATTAATAGGCCACGATAAGGGTTGTGTTTTAATACTTAATTTCTTTTCAATTTCTTCCAACAAATCGAACGGGTTTTGTCCATCGCGATCCATTTTATTAATAAACACAATCACGGGCGTATCGCGCATGCGGCACACTTCCATCAAGCGTTCTGTTTGTTCTTCCACGCCTTTCACGCAATCAATTACAAGCACTACGCTATCTACGGCCGTTAAGGTGCGGTAGGTATCTTCGGCAAAGTCTTTATGCCCGGGCGTATCGAGGAGATTAATGAGTTTGTCTTTGTATTCGAAGCTCATTACCGACGTAGCCACCGAGATACCGCGTTGGCGTTCGATATCCATAAAATCGGAGGTAGCATGTTTTTTAATCTTATTCGATTTTACGGCACCGGCGGTTTGAATAGCGCCCCCAAACAAGAGTAATTTCTCGGTGAGGGTAGTTTTACCAGCATCGGGGTGCGAGATAATCGCAAAGGTTTTTCGTTTTTCTATTTCGGCGAGATACTTCATAAAGAGGGGCAAAGGTAGCATTTTCGGAATGGCTTAACAAGCCATAGGAGGATTCTATTAGTAACTTGATAGCATTTGCCAAATTTCAAGCGCCTATCTTTGCATCGTTATTGTTCTTATACCGATTGTATTTGCTGCATGTCAGTCTTGTTTTGTGCATCCAAGGGAAGCACAGCGGAACGTGGGTCAAGCTCTTTTAAAGGAAAGAGATCTTCTTACATTTTTTATCAAAAGAAGTTCCAGGCGCTGATAGTAGTCATATCAAATGGCGAGGGAACGTTTTTAT
>JBIKQE010000147.1:0-5772 GCA_044349815.1 Chitinophagaceae bacterium
TGGTTTCACGCAAGTAGAAGAAATGAAACCGTATTCGTATCAATGGATAGATGGCAAGCAAGTTGAAGTGCCGTCGGCCTATGCAATGAACGCTCAAGGAGAAGTTTATTACGAGTTCCCGCAAGGTTATAACAAGGCCTATGCGTTAGTTATCGATCCTACCTTGGTTTTTGCTACATACAGTGGTTCAAGCGCTACAACCTTCGGCTTTAGTGCTACCTACGATACATTAGGTAGTTTATATGCTGGTGGCGAATGCTTCAATGTGGGCTGGCCTACCACCGTAGGAGCTTTTCAAACTGTATATGGAGGTGGGGTAGAGTGTGGTATCAATAAATACACACCATCCGGTAATGCCTTGATTTACTCTACTTATTATGGTGGGGGCGGTTCCGATTTGCCCAACAACTTGGTGGTAAATAATCAGTATCAATTAGCTATGACAGGTTCAACCTCATCGGCTAATTTGCCCACCACGGCAGGTTGTTACGATAATACCGCCAATGGTTCGGCCGATGCCTTTGTGGCCCGATTTAATGCCGCTGGAACTGCTTTATTGGGCTCAACCTATATTGGGGGCACAGGAGCTGATGCGCAAAACACCTCGGTGCTGAGTCCAAATTATGGCGATCCTAACCGCGGTGAAATTTTTTATGATATCAACCAACAAGATGTATTGGTGGCGATTGGCTCTAGTTCAACTAATTTCCCAACAACGCCTGGAGCCTATCAAACAACCAATGCCGGTGGACAAGATGGGGTGTTTTTCAAAATGAATGGCAATTGCACCAACTTGATGTTTAGTACCTACATAGGTGGAGCCAACGATGATGCTTGTTTTTCCATTGCGCGCAAAAGCAATGGCGATTGGGTATTGGCCGGTGGTACCAGCAGTAATAATTTCCCTACCACAGCCGGTGCCATGACCACCACGTATCAAAATGGTACCGATGGCTTTGTATCTATTTTTAATAATAATGCCACCGCTTTATTGCAATCAACGTATATCGGAACGTCGAGTTACGACCATGCCTTTAAAGTACAAGTAGCTCAAAACGACACCATTTTTGTTTGCGGTCAAACCCAAGGGCCACAGTTTCCGATGTCGCCTGGCGTTTATACTAATGCCAACTCAACCATCTATTTAATGAAGTTGCGTCCTAATTTAAGTCAATGGGTGCGTTCTACGCGTATTGGTCAAACCAATTTGCTCGTGCCTACGGCCTTCTTGGTAGACATCTGTGGCAATGTATATTTCTCGGGTTTCCAAGCGGCTCCTGGGTTGCCTCTAACGCCCAATGCCCATCAAACTACACCGGGTGGATTTTGGTTAGCGGTTCTTTCGGGTAATTTTAATACCTTGATTTATGCTACCTACATGGGTGCTGCCGGCGACCATGTGGATGGTGGAACCAGTCGATTCGATCCGCAAGGAATTGTGTACCAATCGGTTTGTACATCCAGTGGAGCACAGTATCAAACACCGGGTTGTTATATGCCAACCAAGAATCCGAGTGCCGGATGGGATGTGGCTAGCTTTAAATTCGACTTCGATCAGTTTGGCCCAACAGCCGGCTTGTCGATGAGTAATACGCCGTCGGGATGTGCCCCATATACCATCAACTTCATTAATAGCTCCGCTTCCGGGGTAAGTTATATTTGGTATTTTGGCGATGGCGGTACCGATACCGCTACTACGCCTACCCATACCTATACCACAGCCGGCACCTTCACGGTTACTTTAGTGGCCTTCAACCCGAATGGTTGCTTTACATCCGATACCGCTACTACTACAGTTACTATCTATCCTTCGGTGGATGCTACCTTCTCTACTATCAAACAATTAGGTTGCGAAGATGATACAGTACAATTTGTATTAAACAATGCCGCCCAAGCCAATACCCAATTCTTATGGTACTTTGGCGATGGCGATACCAGTTTGATGCCTAACCCCATTCATGTTTATCAAAATCAGGGCATTTATACAATCACCTGTTATGCCACCAACGGATTCTGTAGCGATACCTTCCAACAAGTAGTCAATTTACAGCATCCCTTTAATGCGTTTTATACCACCCAAGATTCCATCTGCTTGGGCACACAAAGTATTTTTACCAGCGCCTCTCAACCTCAGGGATATCTAACGCATCAATGGATTACGGGCGATGGGAATACATTCTCATCAGGCTTAATTCCCAATTTGAATTATACCTATCAAGCGCCTGGTGTATATACAACGTATTTGGTGGTAACCGATACCATTGGTTGTAAAGACACCGCTACGCGTAATGTTTTTGTGGATGTACGAGGCTTTGCCTATTTCTGGACCGACGACTCCGTATTGTGTTTGGGCGATCCGCTTATCATAAAGGATTCCATCGCCACGTTCGCTAGCAGCTTCAATTATAATTTTGGCGATGGACATACCACCACCGACGTACACAACCCAACTTATGTGTATTCGGCACCGGGTACGTATAATGTTGTTCTTACGGTGAAGAATCCAAAATGCCCCGATGATGTTTCATCGAAAATCATACAAGTAAACCCGTATCCAATTGTGAACTTAGGTTCCGATACGGCATATTGTCCTGGTTTAACCGGCACCTTATTACTAAGCAATCTCTCCAATATAGGGGGTGCCTTCAGTAATGTTTGGAACACCGGTTCTACGGCTAGTAGTATTGCTGTTACCGAACCCGGACAGTATTGGTTGCGTGTAAGTGATGGCGAATGTGCCACTACCGATACCATTCAAATAAACCGCGATTGTTACTTGAATATTCCAAACGCCTTCTCGCCCGATGGCGATGGCTTGAACGAATTCTTCTTGCCTCGCGAAATTTTAAGCAGTGGTTTGAAAACGTTTACAATGAGCATTTACAATCGCTGGGGCGAGAAAATATTTACCACCACATCGCTCGATGGTCGTGGTTGGGATGGTAAATACAACGGTGTTCCCCAATCAACCGGTGTTTATGTTTACACCATCGATGTTGAATTCATCAACAAAGTGAAAAAAACATACAACGGCAATGTGACCTTGATGCGATAACCCCAACGTTAAAAAAGAAAAAGAGGAGAGCTTGTCTCTCCTTTTTTCATGTACACCCTAATCGTTCAGTAAGCATCAAAGTATTATCTTTGATTCATGTCAGCGATTATAAACCGTATCCCCATCGATTCTGTCGGTATCGACGAACGCGTGGCGCGCATCACGGCACGCAGTATTAAAAAGGACACCAAGCTTCAGGCCTTGCATTTGGCCTTGAGCATGATTGACTTAACTACCCTGGAAGGAAAAGACACGCCCGGAAAAGTAAAACAACTTTGCTACAAAGCCATGCACCCCGCCGATCATCTCGGCCCCTTGCCTACGGTAGCCGCGGTATGTGTGTATCCAACACACGTGCGCACGGCCAAGCAAGCCTTGAACGGTTCCACCATTAAAGTTGCTTCGGTAGCCACCGGTTTTCCCAGTGGTAATGTGCCCTTAAAAAATAAACTCAGCGAAACTAAGTTCGCGGTTCAAGAAGGTGCCGATGAAATTGATATGGTTATCAATCGTGGTGCTTTTTTACAAGGACATTATCAAAAAGTATTCGATGAAATTGCGGTCATCAAAGATGTTTGTGGCGATGCAAGACTAAAAGTAATTTTAGAAACCGGCGAATTAGGCTCGCTCGATAATGTGCGTTACGCCAGCGATATCGCCATCGCGGCCGGTGCCGATTTTATAAAAACCTCTACGGGTAAAATTCAACCCGCCGCCACCTTGCCCGTTACCTTGGTGATGTTGCAAGCCATTCGCGATCATTTCGACGCTACAGGTGTTCAAATTGGTATGAAGCCCGCCGGAGGTATATCAACCGGGAAAGTGGCCATTCAGTATTTAGTAATGGTACACGAAATTCTTGGCGATGCTTGGCTCACGCCCGAATGGTTCCGCTTCGGCGCCAGCAGTCTGGCCAACGATATTTTATTACAACTCGGCAAAGAAAAATTCGGCGCTTATTATTCAAGCGATTATATTTCAAAAGATTAGTTTCCTATGGCGCTTAAAAAACAACTACCCACTTCGCCGTTTGCCTCGATGGCTGCTGCCCCCGAATCGATCGACCATGTAAAGTGGTCGGCACAAAACGAACTCTTCATCAACGGGCGCTTTGTAAAACCACAATCCAAACAATATTTCGATACCATCAACCCGGCCACCGGGAAGGTATTGGCTAAGGTAGCGCAAGCCGGTAAAGCCGATGTGGATACAGCCGTAAAAGCCGCTCGCAAAGCCTTGAAACCCTGGCAAGCCTTACCCGCAGCCGAACGCGGACAATACGTTTACCGCATGGCTCGCTTGTTGCAAGAACGCGCCCGCGAATTTGCCGTGATTGAAACCCTCAACGGCGGTAAACCCATTCGGGAAAGTCGCGACATTGACATTCCGCTTGCGGCCAATCATTTTTTCTATTATGCCGGTTGGGCCGATAAATTAAACTATGCTTTTCCGAACCGAAAATTCGAACCCGTGGGCGTAGCGGCGCAAATTATTCCGTGGAATTTTCCGTTGTTGATGGCGGCTTGGAAGCTCGCACCGGCCTTGGTAACAGGCAATACCGTGGTATTAAAACCCGCCGAAACCACTTCGCTCACAGCGCTTAAACTTGCCGAACTTATACAAGATGCAGGCCTACCTCCCGGTGTGGTGAACATCGTTACCGGCGATGGAAAAACCGGCGCTGAATTGGTGCAACATAAAGACGTAGACAAAATTGCGTTCACCGGCAGTACGGCAGTAGGCAAGTGGATTCAAGAACAAGTGGCCGGCACGAATAAAAAAATCACCCTCGAATTAGGCGGTAAAGCAGCACACATTATTCTCGACGATGCTGCCATCGATCAAGCTGTTGAAGGCATTGTACAAGGTATCTTTTTTAATCAAGGCCACGTATGTTGTGCCGGCTCGCGCTTGTACGTGCAAGAGTCGATTGCGGAGGTGGTTATTAAAAAATTAAAGCACCGCATGAAGTCGCTGAGAGTAGGTGATCCGCTCGATAAAAATACCGACATCGGGGCCATCAATTCGAAAGCGCAATTGAAAAAAATTGAATCGTATATCGCGCTGGGACAGCAAGAAGGCGCGCAGTTGTATCAGCCTTCAGGCAATTTACCCAACGAGGGTTTTTTCTGCAAACCCACCTTGTTTTTAGAAACCAGTCAGAGCCACCGCATTGTGCAAGAAGAAATTTTCGGACCGGTACTCGCCATTCAAACGTTCCGCACCATCGACGAAGTGATTGAGAAAGCCAACAATACGCCTTACGGACTCAGCGCTGGCGTATGGTCGTCGAATGGAGCTACTGTGTTTCAACTCACCCAAGCCTTGCGTGCCGGCGTGGTGTGGGCCAATTCGTACAATCAATTCGATGCGGCCTCGCCTTTCGGTGGGTACAAAGAAAGCGGCTTCGGGCGCGAAGGCGGTGTTCATGGATTATCAAGCTACGTTCGCTTCACGTAACAAAAAATTCATTCTGCTTCTCCTATTCATTCTCATTCTACCTCCCTGTTTTTCCTTTTCTTTGCTGTTGGCCAATTCAATTCGCCCCTAACTCTGTGAAAAAAACCTCACTCCCTCTGTGATTAACCTACTCATTCTGCTTCTCCTATGAAAAAAAGCAGTGTTGCCAAGTAGATCAATAAAATTTCCTTCGAAGGAACGTGCGTTGGCACGTTCCCTGTCTGGATGTATTTGTTTTCTAACTGCAAGTATACTAA
>JBIKQE010000148.1:0-5768 GCA_044349815.1 Chitinophagaceae bacterium
TGCAGTATACCGGTCGGTTGTTGGATGGCACTAAATTCGATTCGAATGTTGATACCGCTTTTGGGCATGTTCAGCCGTTTGAATTTACACTAGGCCAAGGACAAGTAATTAAAGGCTGGGATCAAGGAATTGCCTTGTTGAAGAAAGGCAGTAAAGCTAAATTGTATATTCCTTCGGAACTAGCCTATGGGCAAACACCTTTCCCTGGGAACAATGCCAACCCGAAAGGCATCCCTCCCGGCAGTATGTTGATTTTCGATGTGGAAGTCATGGACATTAAAAAACCCTAATTTTTTTTATATTAAACTCTCATACATGTTAAAACAAATCACCTTGGCTTTGATGGCCAGCACACTTTGGATCGCTTGTAAAAACGATTCATTTAAAAAATTAAAAAGCGGATTAGAATACCGCATTGTAGACGACAAAAGCGGAGAGCCGAAAGGTACCGTTGGAAGTTACGTTTCCATTGATGTAACAACCGTGATACGTGATAGCGTTATTTTTTCGACCTATCAGCAAGGAATGCCTTATGAAGCCATGGTGAATGAACCTGCTTCGGCCGGCGATATCATGGCCGTTATGCCCTACTTATCGAAAGGCGATTCGGCAATTGCTAAAATTGTTGTAGACTCGTTGGTAATGGGCGGACAAATGCCTCCATTTGCTAAGAGTGGCGAAATGATTGAATTCCGCATCAAAGTGCGCGAGATTCAGTCGAAAGAAGATTTCGAAAAATCGATGAAAGAGAAAGAAGCCAAACAAGCTGATGCAGATAACAAAGCGATTGATGAATTTGTTACTAAAGGTGCCTTGGCCAATGTTCAAAAAACAGCTAGCGGATTACGTTACATTATAACATCGCCTGGTACAGGCGCTAATGCCGTAGCCGGACAAACCATTAAAATGAAGTATACAGGTCGTTTACTGGATGGTACGGCATTCGATTCGAATGAAGATCCAAAGTTTGGCCATGTTGAGCCATTCTCGTTTACATTAGGTCGCCGCATGGTTATTCCGGGTTGGGACGAAGGGATTGCTTTATTGAATAAAGGAGCTAAAGCTAAATTGATTGTTCCCTCCACGTTAGCGTATGGGGCGCAAAGTATGCCCGGTAATCCAAACAACGAAAAAGGCATTCCGGCCAATTCAAGTTTGGTGTTTGATGTGGAAGTGTTGGACATTCAGGCTGAAAAACAAGGAACTGATTTAACGAAATAATTATTCAAACTGAAAACAATTTTATGAAAAAAGTACTTTTTTCGTTGTTCGCGCTTAGCGCAAGCACCACAGCTGTTTTGGCTCAAGCACCCGCGTTTAAAAAATTACCCTCGGGCTTAGAATATGCGATGGTGAAAGATGCCCCAGGGACTAAATTCGCCAAAGAAGGTTCGATGATTAGCATCAACATTCGCACTATTTTAAACGATAGCGTATTGTTCGATTCGTATAAAATGAACAACAACGAACCCGTTCCGGCACAAGTATCTAAACCCGGCTTTAATGGCGACATTATGGAAGGGTTTACTTATGCCACTGAAGGTGATAGCCTTATTTTACGTTCACCGGTCGATTCCATTTTTAAAAACGCGCAAGTTCCTCCGTTTGCCAAATCGGGCGATAAAGTAACGTTCTATATTAAGATGGTTTCAGTAAAAACTGCTGAAGAATATAAGAAAGAACAAGATGATGCGGCTAACAAGCAATTGAACACCGACGACAAATTGATTCAAGATTATTGTAAAGCCAATAAAATCAAAGCCACTAAAACAGCTTCTGGTTTGTATTATGTAATTACTCAAAAAGGCGCTGGCGAATTAGCTAAGGCCGGACAGGAGATTACCATGAACTACTCTGGCTTTTTATTGGATGGCACCGGATTCGATTCGAATACCGACAGCAAATTTGGTCACGTACAACCTTTTAATTTTAAATTAGGCTCTGGCCAGGTAATCAAAGGTTGGGACGAAGGCATTGCTTTATTGAATAAAGGAGCCAAAGCCAAGTTGATTATTCCATCACCATTAGCCTATGGCAGTCGTTCAATGCCAGGCAATGCCAACAACCCCAAAGGTATTCCCGCTAATAGCGTGTTGGTATTTGATGTAGAAATGGTAGACGCTAAGTAATTCATTCACGATAAATGAATGGCCCCAATATTGGGGCCATTTTTTTATCTTAATTTATCGGTTATATTTGCACCTTAAATTACTTATAATGACGAAAACAAGTGGTATTTATTTGCTTATATTGCTCATATTTTTTGTAATCGGTTTTTATGCATTTGGTGTTTATTTAATTGCCATGGACCCATCGGGAAATGAAGCTGGTTTAGAAACTAGAAAACTAATGGAACTAACCTCCTTAAAAAGTTACTATATACCCGCTTTTTTAGTATCGATTTTTGGCGTTATTTTCCCTCTTTTTACATCTATGTGTTTAATGAGTCGCCCGAATATTAAATGGCCAAAATCCATGAATATTTATGAGAATTATCAATGGGATTATGCTTTTGCTTTGTATACCGCTTATAGTTTTTTAATACTCTCCGCTTTTCATGTATTGCTTCGCGAAGGAAATTCTATGTTTCCAACTTTGGTTATTTTAGCTAGTAGCATTATGATTATTCTTTTGAATAACCCACAAAACCAAAAGTATTTTATTAAGAAGGCTAAAAAAAGTCGATCTACCACCGAACGAGGCGCGGTAAGCGCTTAAATAAAAAGAAAACCCTTCGTTATGAAGGGTTTTTATATTTTAACTAAGTTCAAACAAGGTTATTTCAGGCAGAATGCCTACACGGCCCGGATAACCTAAAAATCCAAAACCTCGATTCACGTATAGGTACTGCTGTCCTTCTTGGTATAAGCCAGCCCATTGTTTGTACATATATTGCGCCGGGCTCCATTTAAAGCCCGGAATTTCTACCCCAAATTGAAAGCCATGCGTGTGCCCACTCAAGGTTAAATCTATATCGCGGTAGTGTTTGTTAACTTCACCATCCCAATGGGTTGGATCGTGCGATAGTAACATTTTAAAAGGGGAAGCTTCAGCACCTGTATAAGCCTTATTCAAATCGCCATACGATTTGAAACGATTTTTAAACGAAGTATTTTCAACCCCCAATAAAGCAAAATGTTCGCCATCTTTTTCAATGCGAACATGTTCATTGAGCAATAAACGCCAACCCATATCGGCATGAAGCGATTTTAAACGGTTTAAATTAGCCAACTTCGCTTCTTGAGAGTCCCATTCAAAATAATCGCCATAATCGTGATTTCCTAATATGGAAAATACGCCTAAAGGTGCCGTAAGCTTGGCAAATAAAGGCGCATAGTCAACCAATTCTTCACTCACGTTGTTTACAATATCGCCTGTAAAAACAATTAAATCGGGTTTTAAATCTAAAATGGTTTGTATACCCCGCTCTACTGCTTTCGGATCGGAAAAACTACCCGAATGGATATCCGATATTTGCACTACCCGCATGCCTTTAAATGCGTTGGGTAAATGTGGAAATTGTAAAACCAAGCGCTTCACCGAATAACGGTATCGGTTCATCATGCCATACCACATGGTTCCAAATAAAATACCGCTTACCCATAAACCTGTTTTCGCTAAAAAATCGGAACGAGTCATGCCATTGGTTACAAGCGCCGGAATACTTTCTGCTTTATAAAACCGACCTGTTATGTAATACAAGCCTCTACGAATATCATCGATTAAGTAAAAAACACCCACCATAAGCTTCATAATCAAAAACGCCATGGCAAACGATACCAGGAAGTTTTTCAATGAACGATTCAAATCGGCGGTACGCAATACAGGAAACGATAACAATACTAGAAACCAAGCCACCATGATAGCAACAAAAATTACTGTGGCAGGTAATTTATACGAAGGACGAATAGAACGAATGGCAAAACGAAAAGCCGTAAACGCATAATATTCAAGCAACACTATAAAAATCAACGCAAATACAATACCCGCGCCTTGGAAAAATCGCATATTAGAAAGAAATAAAATCGTGAACTTGTTGTTGAATAGATTGTACCAAGGCGGCATCATGAATTTGCCCCTCGGCATCCATCAAATGCTGTATACCTGAAATCGGTAACTTGTTATAAAACACATGCATTTGAAGATAATGGGCCATATTGGTCATCAAATCTAAACCCCGTAAGTTACCCGAACGCCCCGTAGACAAACCAACCAAGAGTACTTTTTTATGTTGATAACAGGGTTTTATATCACTTACATCCAGCATCAATTTAAATACACCCGGAATACTCCCATTGTATTCGGGTAAAATAAAAATGAACTTATTGGCCGGTAACAGGTACTTTGCCTCTTGAGCCTTAAAAGCTTCATCGCGTTGCCAAGAAGCAAAATCGGCCAACGAAAATAACGCCACAGGGGTTTCAGCTTGTTCCAATACTTGCTGATAATGCTTTGCTAATTGTAAGGATCGGCTACCTGCACGGTTAGTGGCAGCAACTAATGTAATCATGCCACGAAATTAGCTTGTATTTCAACGCCAAGTGCATTGCTATTCCATAAGTAGCATAAGGGGGAATTATACCCTTGCATTCTTTTTCCAAGCGCCCGAATACAAATAATAGGCACTCAACACAAATAAAGTAAACCAATACACAAATTCCGAGCCCCATGCCCAAGCTAACCCGGCTTTCCCTACTTCCACCACATACCAATTATACAACAAGTAAAGCACAATGCCCGTCAACTCAAAAAACATGTTCAAGCGAGTATTTCCGGTACCAACAACGGCGTTAAAATAAATGGTTGAAACCGACAACATCCATGTGGCCAAAACAATAATCCGAAGCGATGTTAACCCGGTAGCCACCAAGGTAGGATCGGCCGTTAGTTGTTGCAGAAAAAATTCGGGAAACAACATCAAGGGTAAACCCAACACCACCGATAATCCTAGGCTAATGGCACTAATACGATGAATAAGCGGAACAACTTTATCGTGCTGATTTTGTCCAATCAAATTACTCACCATCGCATTGCAGGTAGAGGCTAAGGCCCATGCCCCTAAACCAACCACCCCAAAAACACTGCGTAAAATTTGCGATACAGCCGATTCTGCTTTCCCTAAATGTTCCACAAAAAAGAAAAAAATCTCCCAGGCCCCAATGCTCAATAAGTATTGTACCAATAAGGGCGACGACTTTACAAAAATCATCCACAGCTCCTTGAGTTTATATTGGGTTGTAAAAGGCAAGCGATAACGCCGTAAATCGGGGTGGTATTTAACCATTGCCAACGCCGTTAATGCGTAACCAATTTCGGCCAATACCGAGGCCCAAGCACTGCCGGTTAATCCCATTTCGGGAAAACCCGCATGGCCAAAAATCAATAAATAATCGAACAATACATGAAACACCGTTTGGGCCAAGGTGCCGGCTACAATTTTTGCCGAATTTTGTGTGGCCAACATAAACGAATTGCACACCTGTGCCACCAACACAAAAGGCAAGCCCCAAAAACGAACCCGCATAAACGAAATGGCCGCGTCCCGAATTTGCTCATCGTGCAAGGCCATCGAAAAAATAAGCGGCGCCAAAAATGTTGTTAGCAACATCAAAAACACACTCAATAATAAACTTAACAACAAGCCATGCGGAAACAAGCCCACCATATCGGCTTCATCCCCTTCACCGGCGCGTCTACTAAACAACATCAATAAACCCGAGGCTAAGCCATAGCCTATCATTACCAAGGTTAAATAAAATATACCCGCT
>JBIKQE010000149.1:0-5758 GCA_044349815.1 Chitinophagaceae bacterium
GGTGCCCGGAACAGTGTAAACAGAGGTTTTAGACGATTGCAAATCGTTGAATACATTACCACCACCGAGGCCACCACTAAACTGGGCAGAAGCATGTTGGGCTAGTATTAAGCAAAGAACCAGGGAGGCCGTAGTTTTTACTAATTTAATTAATGTCATATTGAAATGGATATTTTAATTGGAAAATTTGATTCATTAACATTAAGGGGCTGTACGAACACCACGACCACCTGCATGCGCATAACGATTTGGTTGAATTGGCGATACATTATTGCGTGCCGATACACGGGATATTGAATTGGAATAATTATAGGATCCTCCACGAAACCCAATACCATCGGCATCGGTATCGGGCCAAGTAGTGGTATTGCTATTACCATCGATCGATAACAAACCATCGCCATGAGTGCCATTAAATAAACGTCCTACATTCTTACTAAATATCGTAATACAACGTTCTTGAAGATTACCCGACATTTCCATACAACCATAAAAAGCAGCACCAGAAGAACGTCGGTTATTGTTGTTTGAAGCATGGTCGGCAAAAATGCCAACACGCACAGGGGCATTTATAGTTTGCATGGTAGTTTGCATACCTGCATTACCTAAAGTACCATAATTAACACTCTTAATGCGTTCGGAAGGAGTTCCTACGTTGTCTAAACCACCTGTTCCATAATTCACGGCCGAAATGGAATCATCGCCCCAAGCATATTCGTTGTTACGAGGCAAACCGGTTCCGCGACACGCTTTTTCGTATTCAAATTCAGTCATAGGTCGAAGTGCGGCCCAATCTAAATAAGCCCCTAAATCGGCCCAACTTAATCCGTTACATGCAACAAATGCGCCATCGTTATTTTCGTTGAAATTATTGTCGCCATCAAGGTTACAAGCATACACAGCGGGTTTCCCCGTAGCAATACCAGGAGTCATAATATCGATGCCATTACGCGTAGCATTGTTTAGTACAAGAGCGGCTGTGCCTGCGGCAGATGAAGGTGAAGAAATAGTACGATTGGATTGCTGCGTATAATTCAGTGTATTAAGAAAATCAACATAAGCCGATTGAGTTAGTTCATGTTTCATGCAATAAAAAGCATTAAAGCCTTTAGGGAATGTGGCGGGAATGGAATCGTAGGGATCTATGGCACTGTTGCCCAAAAAGCCATTACTCCAAAGCGCTTGCGTAATACCCAAATTGGCTTGAAGGGTTGCATTCGGTGCCACATTGTCTACTACTATTCGTGCCTCCGAATTTATGGGGAACGATATGTTGGTAGACCCCGCAACATAAAAACTATAGCCAGTTTGCGTGGTTCCGTTACCTACATAAAAAGTACCTTGGGGTACATAAACCATTTCAAGGGCAAAAACCTTAACTTCCAAATTGGCATTATTAGGTACATTGTTTAAACCATAAGGCCAACTGAGTTGTAAATTAGAAACTGAAAAAGTAGAATTACTTGCATTCGAAGAACGATGTAAAAAAACACCGCCACCATCGGGAACCGTAACTAAAGTAGTTCCGTTGGGCACGGTATAATCGGCAACCGTTGTACTGAGCTTGGCATGTTGCCACTCACCTTTATTAATGCGATATTTTACAAAAACCCATGCCGCATCGTAGTTCGTTGCAGTACGCCATGAATTATCCCAACTCACCGAACAAGCAACATTAACTACCTGCGAAGAACTGTTGTAGCCGGTAAAAGTGGGTGTGCTTACTTGAATGTTGTTAGCAATGGCGCTTGTAACAGAAAGCAGATTAAACAATACAAAGAGCAGATGAAATGCCAGTGTCTTTTTTTTCATAAATAATTAAGATTAGTTGGAATAAATAAGGATGTCGGTGCGACAATTTATTATACTTTGTGCAAAAGTAGTTCCAACTAATATCGCATACGATGTAATGCAAGAACGTAATGATTCAATACATGTAAATTATAAAATACCCGCTTGCCTTGTTGCTGTTGTAGGATTACATAGGTATACCCCTATTTAAATTATCACGATACCGCGACGGGGTAATACCAAGCATTTCGGTGAAAACACGGTAAAAAGTGGTTCGGTTACCAAAGCCAGACATATAGGCTATTTCTTCTAAATTCAATCGGGTTAATACATCATCAGTAATAAGCTTCTTCGCATTTGTGATACGGTAATGATTTACTATTTTATTAAAGCTCATGCCACTACAATTATTGATGGCCGACGATAAATACTTTTCGTTTGTGCCAATTTCACGGGCGGCAACTTTTAAATTAAAATCGTGATCAATATAGCGAGATGACGATTCGAAATGAGTCAAAAACATTTGAAACAAGGCTTTCTCTTTTCGGGTGGCATTGCTACTAACATTTGCAAGAAAACCATTGCTTAATTCGTGGATGTTCATCAACTTACCTGGGACGTTATTAGGTAATTCCGATGGCGAATTGAAGGACGGAATATCCTTCAGCATGTTACCGGAAATTGGTGGATTAGACCCTTCTTTAAGAATCGCGTCTTCTGTAGGCAATGGGTTGCCAAGAAAGCCCATGAATGGATTCATTGGTTGAACATTGTTTTCGTTGGTTAAATCGGTTGGTTTTGAGGAGTTGGGAACTTGATTATCCATAACATTAAGAGATTTAGTTAAAAAAAAGTAATAGGTTATTAATATAAGAACAACATCATTTAGCTTGGAATGCAATTTGCACTGCAGCTATCATGCAAGAATAAAAATGAGGGTTAAGCTACGATTGATACATTCCTTTTTAATGGGATACCAATTTACAATTTTACAACAAAATTGTTAAGTAAATGAGAATAAAAAGGTACAAAATGATGCAAAAAGGATATTATTTAATAGTTATGTTCATATATAAGGTCTATTTATCAAGAAAAAATGTATGAATTGGTGCATTTGACAATTCTAAGCACAATTAACTTAAGATAATTCTACATTATCATGTAGTATTCTACCAACAAAATTTAAGTTGTTTAGGCAACAATACATAAGTATCTCATTAAGAGGCAGGCAGATTGAGGCAATTTATAATATAAAAATGAATAAATAACGTGCATTGTATCAAAATGAATAAAAATTGTAACAATCATTACATAAAGTATTAAACAGAACGAATGGCGTAAAATTAATTTTACGCATGACGATTAAACGAGTTGTGGAAACAAGTAGTCAATCTATAATAGATGACATCAACCAAAATCTAAGCTCCCTCGAAATAAACAAATTTTCGCACGTATTGCATCAGGACGATGCCACAATTCGCGAAATTTTAAACACAACAATTAGTACTATTTTAATTTTACTAATCCGTTCCGATTTTAGAGAACATTTGAAAATATCGGAAATCATTAGCGGTAACCAGGTACATAGTAAGCTCCAGAATAACGAATCAAATACCCATTATAAATCGGTAGCGGCTAAGGAACTCAGCCGGGTATTATTAAAGAAGCAGAGCAAATTAATAATTCAAGCCATTAATGAAAAGTATAAGCTATCGGGAGAAGGCATAAACATGCTATTTCAACATGGCCTACAACTTACACTTAACTATTTAAACAACATAACGCGTGTAAATAAACTGAACGTTCGTGGTATTATAAGCCATCTTGAATCGCAAAACGATGAACTTTTAAAAAATATTGAACCCACTGTTTTAAACAATATAAAAATCGTAAGTTCAAACAACCGAAAAAGAACATCGAAATATACCCGTGGTGGCCCCGTATTCAAAAATAATTATGCGGTATACTTCCCTTTATTAGTAGTTGTATTGATTGTTGTTATGTACTTTTTTCTGTATTTAAACCTGCAATAACACGAACTTGATTAAATAAAAAAAGCCTCCTTACAGAGGCTTTTTTTATTACTGAATGAATACAAAAAAAATGCCTCCCGATTAAGGGAGGCATTTTTTGCATCAATTACACAATTAATCTTGTCGGTAAATTTTACTAACATGAATTAACTGAGTACCCATATAGAGTTGGATTGAATAGATTCCTTGAGGGAACTCTCCAATACCTAAGCCTACTGTGTTCTGACCCATGTTGATTTGAACCTGAACGGTTTTAACTACGCGTCCGGTCATATCTAACACTTTCACATGAAGTTGATCATCTACTTGAGAGTAGAAATCTAAATTCACCACATCGTGGGTTGGATTAGGATATACAGTCACTTTCGTGGTTGGCATAGCCTTCGATAGCGTTACAATTTCATTATGATAGAACTTCTCTCCATCATGACTCATTGTTTTCAATCGATAGTAATTCGTGCCAAACGACGGTGTGGTATGTAAATAACCATAATCGAGTTGCTCTTCACTGGTACCACCATCAGCCAAGGAGGCAATACGTGCAATATCGGAATATTCCGAACCGTTCGTACTGTGTTGGAGGATCATTTCACGACAATTGGTTTCGTTGAACGTTGACCATATCAGGTTATTACCCTCAACAGTTTCCTGACCTTCGAAATTACCAATTTGAGCCGTTAAGAACTCCATCTCGCTTTTAGCTGCTAATGTTGTAATAACAGTATCTGTCCACTCACTGGTATTGTTATTACCACAATTAGAACGTATACGCAAGGTATAGGTTGTTGTGGCTGCTAAACTACCTACCGTACGTGATGTAGAAGTGATACTAGAAGAAACATTTACAAATGTTGCATCGTTAGGACCTCTACGTTGTAACGTATAGTTTACTACACCAGGAATGGCTCCCCATGTTAATGAAATTGAGTTTTTGGAAGCAGACGCTGAAGACCACACCACTTTACCACAACGTGCCGTTGTTGTAAATGTAGTTGTTGTTTCATCGCTGTTCATCACATTCAAACAACGTGAACGTACCGACACCTCGTAAGTTGTACTCGATAAGAGTGACGTTAAATTACGCGATGTTGTTCCATTGGTTATTGCTGAATCGGTCCATGTGGCAGAACCTTGTACTCTCCAACGCAACAAGTAAGTACTTGCTCCGGTGTTTGTCCAATTAACAGTAGCCGACTGGAACGTAACAGCAGTTGTTGCATTAAAGGCAGGTGCATTACATACCAACAATTTAGTCTTGAACGAATCCGTTGACCATTCACTAATACTGTTCAAGCCACACAAAGCACGAACACGATAATCGTATTCCGTATTGTGCGTCAAGCCACTAATAGTAATGCTCGAGGTACTCGTATTTAACGTTGTCCAGTTGTTAGTTCCCGCTAACGCATATTCTACACGATAATTTGGCGCAGAAGCTCCGCTCCAACTTAAGGTAGCTGTCAACTCGGTGGTTGTTTCAATACTCAACACAGGCTTAGCACATGTTGTAATAGTCAACACCAAACTATATGCGGTACACGAAGGAACACCCACTGTATCGAAATACGTACCCGTTAACGTGTAGGTATTTCCACGCCATGTATAGGTTTGGAACGCAACAACGGTATCATTCACCAAAGTGTATGGTACAATGGTCAAATCAAGATTCACCACTGAATCGCAACCATTGGCCGAGCTTAATACCACTTGATAGGCACCTGTTGAATTGTACGTAGTACTGTTCGCAGGCCATGTATAACTATTACACGAAGTAACAGTTTCGGTTGTGGATATCAAACTTGGCTCAGTAATTACCAAGGTAGTAGACAACGAACAAGCGTTTGCATCGGTAGCTACAACAGTATACGTACCGGCAACTTGCGTTGATGGACTTGTTGCTGCTGTGCCATTAACGGTGTACGAATAAGCTGTTG
>JBIKQE010000150.1:0-5734 GCA_044349815.1 Chitinophagaceae bacterium
CGGCATTCAAGATGGCTTCGTAATAATAGGTATGGGTATTGGGGGCAATATTGGTAATCCATGGGTCACGAAAATTTCCGGCAGAAATTGCCCCTCGCGAAAATTTCCACAAACCGCAGGCTTCAGGTAATGTAATGGTATCGAGGTAAATAGTTTCACGCCAGGCTATTATTCCAGTTGCATTGAACGGAGAATCGCACATGGTTAGCGTACCCAGACAATTGTTAAAATAACAATTAGTATTATAAGTCGCTCCATTAGGTAGAGTATTTAATCGAAGTGCCCATGATGTTGTTTTTGTTTGATAATTGCATGTATCATGTAACCCACAGTTTACAGCACTGGAAACTGCTCCATAGTAATCACAGTTAATAAACATCTCGGTAGTTAGCTGCCAGGTAAGGCCGTATAAATGTTTGTATGTAAAGTGAAACATGGTAGTTCCTGTACCGGAGCCTTTTAAGGAAAAAAAACACAGCACAATACTCAAGGATAATATGAATATACTTTTCATAAACTAATAACGATTAATGGTGAAGGTAGTCGTTTTGCTTTCCGTTTTAATAAAATACACCCCATTATTGAGGGTTTGTGTATTTAATTCGGTCAACCCGGATTCTTGTGTTCTACCTTGATTCATCAAAACGCCCATGACATTATAAACTCCGTAAGTTATGTTGCCGGGTGCAATCAAATTGATTTTATTTTTTGCCGGATTTGGATAGATTTCAATATTAACATTACCTAATGATGAAGCAGATTTATAATTAGTAACATGCACATTGCGTATTTTGAGGGATAAAACATTATCGGCCAGCCATGCAATTACGTACCGGTCCATGCCATTATCCCATGTACCGGCAATAGCAGTACAATAACGTATATTAGTTGATGTATTTATAGGGTTAAAGTTGACTTGGCTCCAATCGTAAAAAGTTAAATTTACAAAAGGGTCCATTAAAGCGTAAATACCATATTTAATTGTACCCGAAACATTGAGCATGGCAGACCAAGCCATACAAGCTTCTCTTGCTGTATTTCCCGGTGTGTCTTGCATATACTCAATAACAGGTTCTCCATTATAGCTGGTTGCATAAGCGTTTTGAGCATCAGGTTTTAATGTATTTAAACCTGTTGAACTATAATGTGCGTAATACAAATTACCATTCGACCAAGGAAGTTGTAAAGGAGAATTGCTATAACATAATCCAAAAGGAATATCGTTTGTTGGTGAGGTGTTAAATATGGGTGGTGCACAAATTCTGGGATTAATTACAAAGGGGGAAAATGGATAGAATGTACTAATAGTATTGCTATAGTTTGATGTATATAAGGATGGATTTGATGGCTTGTATTCTACTTGTTGAACACTATAACTATTCGGGTTTAATACATTATCCTCAACATAAGATACTGCGCAACAAATTTCACTATTGGTTTGATCCCAACCAATGGCAATATCTGGGTTATAATAGTTATTGCTACCAATAGAACCTATAGCAGGTTGATAAATCAAAGTTGTGTTGAATTGAAAAGAACTGCCATTATCCTCGAAATAAGTGATTACGGGAATTCCCGTATTATTATTGACATCTTGCATCGCTACAACAGCAAAAATATCTGAAACACCATTATTACTTCGATCGACTCGTGGCAAATGAGAAAAATTACTTCCACTACCAAGGTATGCATGCGTTAATGGAACACAACCTCCGAATGAAAAAGTATTTTGTGAGGCAACTAATGTTGTCGGATTTATATCATATTCTACCCAATAAGCCCCAAAGTTGGTGTCGTCAGTATCGAATGTGATAATTGCTTTTAAGTTAGTACCGATTTTTACTAAAACAATATCCGGATAAAACATTAAATTAAACATTGGATATGGCGAACTATTAGTTTGTAAACCTATTGTCAACGATGCCGGTGTAATAGTCATTACATTTGAAATAATACCATTATAAAGTACAAACCGAAATTGATTGGGAAAACCTAATGCATTCTGTTCTTCAATGACTACCCCAGTGATTGCATTTCCAAAAACATTGTTGATATCTGACGCTATTCGTAAATAACCAACTTGATTCAGTGGTAAACCGGGTATTACAATGTCAGCATTAACTGCCGGTATCACGGAATTTTGCGCTTTTAGGGTTTTAAACATACAACTACTTAAGCATAATAAAACAAGCCATAAGCAGTTCAGTTTTTGCGGGGGGGGGTAGATGTAAACATATAATTGTTTTTAAGGCGTTAATTGTATTACGAAAGTAAGCTGAATAATTGAAAAATAGACCCTTTAACAAATGTTAATGTGTTGATTTTCTTAAACCATTAAAACCAAATTACCCGTTCTACGAAGCCTATTGGCTTCGTATACTTATGTTGTTGCTTTTAGCAACAACGCAGTAATCGGTTTCATTATCGCACGTGTTCTTAAAGGCATACTGCGGTTGCATCTTTTAATTCTTTAATCGTGCAATCCTGCCTTTTGTGGTCCCCGCAGTCGTGTCCTGCAAGGCACGCTGCGGTTGCATCTTTTAATTCTTTAATCGTGCAATCGTGTCAGCTGAATTCGTGGTTTGTGAGTGCACAAATCATAGGTTGGCGGTTACATCTTTTGTGGTCCTCGCAGTCGTGTCCTGCAAGGCACGCTGCGGTTGCATCTTTTAATTCTTTAATCGTGCAATCGTGCTCGCATTCGTGTTTTGTGTCTTCACAAAACACCTATTTTTTTGAAGCGCATCAGCATCGCTTTAATCAACTTATTCGCGCTTTTCGTGGTCGGCCATGGCCGACCTACTACAATCGCGGCTTCCGCCTGAGGCGGATCAGCGCCTAAATCTTTCATCAACTTTCTTCTATTGGTTCGTGTCATCGTGGGACCATTGGGACTCGTATGACCATTGAATCCCATAATTCTTTAATCTTATAATTCTTTAATCGTGTAATTCTTTAATCGTGCAATCGTGCCTTTTGTGGTCCCCGCAGTCGTGTCCTGCAAGGCACGCTGCGGTTGCATCTTTTAATTCTTTAATCGTGCAATCGTGCCTTTTGTGGTCCCCGCAGTCGTGTCCTGCAAGGCACGCTGCGGTTGAATCTTATAATTCTTTAATCGTATAATCCTGCCATCGTGTTGAATAAAGTAGTAATTTGCTTCGTATTTTAAATCGGAAACAATGAACATAAAAGTAGGACTCGGCATGGTGTTGTTTTTAGCAACGGCCTATTCGTTTATGGCGCCCGACAATAAAGCACTGCAGGCGCAACGTTCGAAGTATGTAAGCTATTTGGGCTGTGAAGTGACGGATGCTCAAGCAGTTTCCACGGCCGATTTTTTACGCTTGATACAAAAGCCCTTGTGTGTGAAAGACAGTGCCGGGCGTTTATGTAAAGTACAACAATTTGAATTGAGTTATGCCGAACGGGGTTTGTATCAAGATTCCACCGGCTTGCCTATGGTGGTCACCGAATATTCGGGCACGAATTGCAAAGGCGATACCATTCCGAAAGCGTGGCAAGCCATTTTTGCCGAACGCGCCTACAAAGGCGATACCATTCTATTTGGCGAAATTATTGCCACCGCCCCCGATAATAAACCCAGGTTGTGTAAGGGGTTGCGGGTGGTGTTACGATAATGAAGGACATTGTCGGTTTGTTGTAGAGCCAGGGCATGCCCTGGCTCTACAATGGCCTAAAAACCCATTAAAATGGCTATTCCTTCACGTTTTTATGTCATTTATTCCCGAAATATGTCAATGTTTCCGCCTTTGAGGGGGTCCGTTATGCCGAGGCATTAAATCGAAACATGAATATTACAAGTTCCGATATGTGGGAACAACATGTGCAGAATATCAATTTAATTGAGCTAAAGTGGATACGATATGGTATAGATTCAATATCGAGCTCAGATACAAATTATATACATACATTAGCTGAAAGTTGTCCGTTTATAGAAGGAACCGCCGTTTATACGGCACGTGTTTTATGGAGTTATTTTGAACCGGATGCTTTTTTTGATGATCGTTATCTTTGTAATGCAGGGAATAATAAACAAGAAAATGGCAGTAACAGTTTTTTTAATGTGGATAGCTTCATTTACAGTCAAATTAAACAACAATTGAATGATGATGCCCATATTGGTAAAATTGAACGCGGGGAGACAAAAATGATTACTGTAAATGATCAACAAGCCATTTCTATCTACCCCAACCCGGCGAGTACGTTTATTACCATTGCCTATAAAAATGCAACAGACGGTTATTTTAAATTATTCAATACATTAGGCCAAGTAGTTATGGAAACAGAATTAAGTGCCATGAATACCAAAGTACAACTTTTGCTGACCGATATAGCGAACGGTTTATACCATTACGATATTTCGTTTTTGGATGGCCAACAAACCCAAGGGAAACTCTTAATTCAAAAGAAATAACATGAGATTCTTATTTTTTATCCTCGCTTTGCTACCTTATTGTGCAAGTAGCCAAAATAAAATGGGTTATACATGGATAATGGGTAACAATGCCTCTTATGGAAAGTTCGATGGAAGTAGCAATACTCCTTTCACCGGCAGTTTATATACCATGGCTGCACCTAATTACCCTTATATTTTCGATGGTGGTCATAGCAATATTTGTGATAGTGTTACAGGAAAGTTACTATTTCTCTGCAATGGCATGCAAATGTTTGACACAATAGGGAATATCATTGAAAATGGAGATAGTCTAGTTCCATCTAAAATTTATAAGCATAATGCTTATCCTAGTTCCAATTTAACCCAAAGCTCTTTAATAATTCCTAAAGGTAATAGTGGTTTGTATTATGTGTTTATACCTACAATATCAGATTCAAAGTATACTTATTGGTTGTCAAATCCATTAGGAGATGGCCGAGTGCCTTTCGATTTATTACTCTACCATGTAGTCGATATGAATGCCAACGGTGGTGCGGGTAAAGTAATCGAAAAAAACAAGGTGCTTTTACAAAATACAGAACTCCATAAAACCATGATGCAGGCCTGCAGGCATAGCAATGGAGTAGATTGGTGGTTGCTGAAACAAGGGGCTTATGGCACCAACGAAATTATACGTTTTTTGGTAACTAAAGACAGTATTTACGGACCTTATGTTCAGCAGTTTAGTGAACCGGCATATGTAACATACGATATGACGGGGCAATTTGCTTTTAATAAAGAGGGTACAAAATTTGCGGCCGTTCAGGGAAAAACAAACAAACTTTTCTTAGCCGATTTTGATCGATGTACCGGTGAAATAAATAATGCTCAAATACATAATGTGCCGATTGATTCAACTGGTTATCCAATTTTAGATAATCAAAATTGGCGTGATACTATGTCTACCGGAGTTTGCTTCTCCCCAAATAATCAATTTATCTACATTGCCAAAAAAGCAAATATTTATCAATTTGAATTTACAGAATCAGATAGTATGTTAGCATGGTATAATGTAAAACGTGGCGCTGATACTACTTGGAATGCTTTTGAACAATATGGATTATTAGCCAAAGGACCTGATGATAGAATTTATATAGGAAAAGGGAATGGTGGTTTTAAGCAATTCAGTGTAATTAATAGTCCCAACAATAAAGGGGCTGCTTGTGGGTTTTGTCGCAAATGTTTTCGGGTAGATAATGCTTTAGGCGGTTTAAACTCGCCACCCAATATGCCCGATTATACCTTAGGCCCGAGTAATACCACCTGCTGGCCATTAGC
>JBIKQE010000151.1:0-5724 GCA_044349815.1 Chitinophagaceae bacterium
CCGGTGCTTTTCCCGGGGGCTTCAAACCGCCGTTCCGGGTAGCCAAAGGCCTCCTCGGCATAGGTCGATTCGCTACAGGCAGCATCGGCCAAAATCAGGTCGTACACCTTGAGGGCAGGGGTATAGGCCCCGCAAGTGCCTATGCGGATAATGTGTTCCACCCCATGAAATGCATATAACTCGTAGGAGTATATGCCAATAGACGGACACCCCATGCCGCTAGCACCAACTGTTATCCGACGCCCCTTGTACATTCCCGTATAGAAATACACATTCCGAACACTGTTCACCAGCGTAGCCGATTCGAGGTAGTTTTCCGCTAAAAACCGCGCCCGTAAAGGGTCGCCGGGCATTAAAACCACCGGAGATATGGCCCCCGACGGGGCAGCTATATGCGTGCTCATAGGCTTGCTGTTAGGAGTCCGAAGGTAAGCCGACATGACTAATTCATTAAAAGAAAAAAAAATTATTTCGTCTCGCTTTAATCATCATTCTTTTCGTATAACTTCGCCAAACAATATTTCTTATCGCTTTTTTTCGCATAACACATGGGACTTTTTAATTTCTTTACGCAAGATATAGCCATCGACCTGGGTACCGCCAATACCCTTATTATTCATAACGATCAAGTAGTGGTCGACGAGCCTTCTATTGTGGCGGTCGATCGAACGAATAATAAAATTATTGCCGTTGGTAAACGTGCCATGATGATGGACGGAAAAGTACATGCCAATTTAGAAACTATTCGACCATTGCGTGAAGGGGTTATTGCCGATTTCCATGCCGCTGAAGGGATGATTCGGGAAATGATAAAATTAATTTATCCCAAAAAGCCCTTATTCGCTCCAAGTTGGCGCATGGTTATTTGTATTCCCTCGTCGATTACCGAGGTAGAAAAGCGTGCTGTAAAAGACAGTGCTGAACAAGCAGGGGCTAAGGAAGTCTATATGATTTATGAACCCATGGCCGCGGCCCTCGGTATTGGCCTCGATGTGGAAGAACCCACCGGGAACATGATTATTGATATTGGCGGGGGAACAACGGGCGTATCCATCATTTCATTGTCGGGTATTGTTTGCGATGAAACGATCCGTGTAGCGGGTGATCAATTTACCCAAGATATCGTTGAAATCATGCGTCGTTATCATAGCTTGGCTATTGGCGTTCGCACGGCTGAACAAATTAAAATTCAAATTGGCAGTGCCTTGAAAGAACTCGACAATCCGCCAGAAGATATGTTGGTGAATGGTCGCGATTTGGTTACCGGTATCCCCAAACAAATTACGGTGTCCTACCAAGAAGTGGCCGACGCGCTCGACAAATCGGTTTTCAAAATTGAAGAAGCCGTATTGCGCGCCCTCGAAAAAACACCGCCTGAATTGGCCTCCGATATTTTCCGTCGCGGCTTATACCTCACCGGTGGTGGCGCCCTCTTACGCGGTCTCGATAAACGTATATCGCAAAAAATTAAATTGCCGGTGCATGTAGCCGACGATCCACTACGTAGTGTTGTTCGCGGAACCGGTATGGCCCTCAAGCACATCAACAAGTATCCATTCTTGATGCAGTAAGGAATTAAACCCGGCGCAACGTGCATAACCTGATTTATCTTCTCAAACGCTATCAAACGTTTTTATTGTTTTTGGTGCTTGAAATCATGTGCCTGGTGATTTTTTTTCGAAATAATCATTATCAACAAGCCAGCTACCTGAATTCGGCGCAAGCCATGGCCGCCTCGTGGCTTTCGCGTAAACAAGGGGTTACCGACTACCTTCACCTTAAACAACGGAATCTTGAACTCCAACAAGAAAACGCCTCGTTGAAGAGTAAACTCTTAATTAATCTGCCCGCTAACCCATTACACGATACCCAATTCGTTAAACAAACGCAACGCGATTCGATGCGCGAAACCGTGCAATACGCTTACATTGCCGCTCGCGTAGTTAATAATACCCTCGATCAAAAACGTAATTACATTACCCTCGACCGCGGCGAAAAACAAGGCGTTAAAAAAAATATGGCCGTTATTAACGAACGTGGTATTGTTGGAAAAATTACACACGTTAGTGCGAACTACGCCGTGGCAGCCACCTTGCTCTCCGAACATTTTAACGTGAGCGCGCAAACCGCCGATGGTACACTCGGCAAAGTGGCTTGGGATGGCTTGAATATTGAACGCATCAACCTCAGCGGTATCCCACAGTCGGTAAAACTTAAACGTGGCGATTCTATTTTTAGCAGTGGCTATTCCGTCTTTCCTGAACACGTAATGATTGGAACCGTATTAGCCGCAACCAAACCCAATGGTTATTTTGTTCAGCCCGCCGCCCGTTTTAGTAACCTTCATCATGTTTACATTATCAACGCAAACGTCAATATCGAACGAAAAGCCCTCGAAGATACCGTGGCCACTCAAACGGAATAACTATGTTTAAACCTGTTACCTTCATCCTCAATTTCATCTTCATCCTCGCGGTGCAGGTACTGCTATTGAACGATGTGGTGATTCGCTCGGCCATTACCCTCAAAGGCATTCCTTTGTTTATTCCGCTTATCTATCCGCTCATCATCTTGTTGCTCCCCGTTCGCATTGCGCCTTGGTTGGCCTTGTTGCTATCGTTAGCTACTGGCTTGGTTATGGACATGTTTTGCAATACCCCGGGTATGCATGCGGCAGCAACCGTATTGTTGGGTTACACACGTATTGGTCTCCTTAATTTATTTTTTCAGCAAAATGCTAAAGACCTCAACGATACGGTTCCGAATTTATTCCGAATGGGTTTTCGCTCGTTTGTAGTGTATCTCTTAATGGCGTGTTCCATTCATCATTTGTTTTTTTACACCCTTCAAATTTGGAGTTGGAAACAATCGCCTTACATCGTACTCAAAACATTGGTATCAGTTGTGATGTCGGTCTTGTTGATGGTGATGATACAATTGCTTTTTGCTCGCCAAACCTCGCGTAAATAAATGTTGTTGCAAACTCATCCTGCTTTGTATGTGGCCGAATCGGCACAACGCGGAAAGGGGGTGTTCACCACCGAAAATCTTGAAGCTGGTTGGATTATTATTGAGGCGCCCGTGGTGGTGATGTCGGCAGAAGAGAAGCGACTATTGAATCAAACGGCCTTGTATTATTATATCTTCGATTGGGAAAATAATCAGTGCGCCATGGCGCTGGGACTGATTCCCATCATCAACCATCAATTGCCTTCTAATTGCGAGTATTTTCAAGATTACGAGCATAATATGATGTATGTAAAAACCGTTCGACCAATAGCCGCCGGAGAAGAAATCTTCATCAACTACAATGGCGATTTTGATAATGCCAAGCCCCTGTGGTTTGAATCGGTGTAGTGCCTGTAACCCCCAAAGCAAGCGCTATATTCCCACACAAAAAATACTATCTTTACACCCAATTATTTACCATGGAACAATCGTACAAACTCGAAACATTACTCATTCATGCCGGCGTTGAACCCGATCCCACTACAGGGGCCATTATGACGCCCATATACCAAACCTCTACCTACGTGCAAGCCGCCCCCGGCCAACATAAAGGCTACGAATATGCCCGCACTCAAAATCCTACACGTACTGCATTACAACAATCGCTTGCCGCCATCGAACGCGGTAAACATGGTTTGAGTTTCGGCTCAGGTCTCGCCGCCTCCGATGCGGTAATGAAATTGCTTAACCCCGGCGACGAAGTAATTTCAACCAACGATTTATACGGAGGTACCTACCGCATTTTTACCAAAGTGTTTCAGCGGTACGGTTTGAAATTTCATTTCACCGGCATGGCCGATGCGTCGGCTATTGAGCCGCTTATTAATGCGAATACTAAAATGATATGGGTTGAAACACCTACCAATCCGCTCCTAAACATCATCGATATTGAAGCCTGCGCCGCCATCGCAAAAAAACACAATTTGTTGTTGGTGGTCGATAATACTTTCGCCTCACCTTATTTGCAAAATCCCTTAACCCTTGGTGCCGATATTGTATTGCATTCGGCTACTAAATATTTAGGAGGGCACTCCGATGTTGTTCATGGGGCGCTTATTATGAACTCGGATGCCTTGAACGAACAACTCGCCTTTATTCAAAATGCGTGTGGCGCTGTACCCGGACCGCACGATTGTTGGTTGGTTTTACGCGGTATCAAAACCTTGCATGTGCGTATGCAACGCCATTGCGAAAACGGCGAAAAAGTAGCCAACTGGTTGCGCCAACACCCTAAAGTGGGCAAGGTGTATTGGACGGGCTTCACCGATCATCCGAACCACGATATTGCTAAGAAACAAATGCGTGGCTTTGGTGGTATGATTTCCTTCACGCTCAAAAGCGACAATTTGCAAGAAGCCCTCAAGGTGTTGAGCAGTACCAAATTATTCGCCCTCGCCGAATCCTTAGGCGGTGTAGAAAGTTTAATTGGTCACCCGGCCAGCATGACGCACGGTTCCATTCCTCGCGAAGAACGGATCAAAAATGGCTTGGCCGACTCGCTTATCCGCCTCAGCGTAGGCATCGAAGACGCCGACGATTTGATTGCCGATTTAGCGCAAGCCATCGGGTAACATCATCAATACATCATCTACGCCGTGTTCCTAAAACACGGCGTTTTTTTGAAGCGCAACCAATCAACACAACGCAACGCTCGTCCCGCTTTTCACTCCAAGCGCCCGCTCGTTCCTCACGGTCGGCTTTTCGCTACAATCGGGGCTATGTATGCATCGCTTCGTTCATTCTTCAACCCATGAAACAGCCGTGTTTAAGCAATTATATTCGTTTCAGCGCACTTTAATTTCATGGATGTGACACATTGATTTGTGCTTCGATTTAATTTTGTGTATTCATTTTGTAATATCATATACCTACCTATGAAAACCTTGGTTGAACATCAAGCGCTATTTTATTCTATAAAACAAATGATTGAGGATAGCCGTCGTAATGTTTTCATTACGGTAAATGCTACAATCACTCAATTGTATTGGGGAATAGGATGTAGAATAAACGAGGTTATTGCACAGTACGATGGCAATACCTATGGAAAACAAATTGTCGCTACACTGTGGCGACAATTGTCTGCTGAGTATGGAAATAGTTTTTCTGAGAAAAACATCCGGCGAATGATGCAATTTGCTGACGTTTTCACCAATGAATTGATGGTTGAAAAAATAAGCAAACAAATAAGTTGGTCGCATATTAAATTATTAATTCCGATGCGAGATCAATTGAAAATAGAATTTTATATTGGTATCTGTCATTTGGAAAAGTGGAGTGTTCGTCAATTACAAGAACGAATTAAATCGATGCTTTATGAACGAACAATTATTAGTAAAAAAAATAGTTTGATTATTGAAAGTGATTTAAAACAACTTTATAATGAAAATGCCATGTCTTCTAATCTGGTTTTTAGAGATCCCTATATGTTAGATTTTTTAGGATTAAAGGATACCTATTCGGAGAAAGATTTGGAATTGGCTATTGTATCGGAATTACAACGATTTATTATTGAACTTGGAAATGATTTTGCTTTTTTAGCTCGACAAAAGAGAATTACCATCGATCATCGTGATTATAAAATGGATTTACTTTTTTATCATAGAAGACTAAAATGTTTAGTGGTAATTGATTTGAAATTGGGTGAATTTGAGGCTAGCTTTAAAGGTCAAATGGAATTGTATTTACGTTATTTGGAGAAATACGAACGTGTTGATG
>JBIKQE010000152.1:0-5600 GCA_044349815.1 Chitinophagaceae bacterium
GTACCCAATCGGCCAACAACGGATTGCGATGTAAATATAAAATGGAGGTGTCCAAGGGCGTTTTTTCAACAGCTTGATCGGTATATGTAAAAATCACAATCCGATCGTCGAGCGTTTTTTTCTTTCCCGTTGAATCTGAAATAATCTTCGCCTCACTGCTCATCGGGTTCGCCACCTGATTCGAAAAAATTTGCGCCGATGTTGGTATTGACGCCCCCATACTTAGCAGCAACAAACCAAACGGCATGGCTCGCAAAGCATGGCACAACATCGTTTTAAACCTCCATCGAATCATACCGCAAACTTACAACATCATGGGCACTCTTTAGTGAACATGGTCATCTCCGACCACCTCGGTGTGGCTTCTGCTTTGTAGAGCCAGGGCATGCCCTGGCTCTACCGTAGTTCGTTCATTCTGATATTGTTATGGAGCCGCAGGTAGAGTCAGGGCATGCCCTGCCTCTACCTGATATTAAACGTTTAAAATGGTATCGATTTGGTGTATGAATTTTCGAAGTAATTAATTTTGAAAAATCAACAAAACAATCTGCTAGTATTATGAATGGAAAATTCAGAAATAAATACCGCAAAGCATCTATCCGTCTACCGGAATGGGATTATCGATGGGCAGGGGCTTATTTCATTACCATTTGCACTAAAAATCAGCAAAACTATTTTGGTAAGATTCAAGAAGGTAAAATAATATTATCACCTGTTGGTGTTTTAGCTGAAGTCTTTTGGCATGAAATTAAACAGCATGCTAAACATGTTCGCTTGGGCGAATTTGTTGTAATGCCGAATCATATTCATGGCATATTGATAATTTGCGATGAGGCTGTAGAGCCAGAGCATGAGCCAGGGCATACCCTGGCTCTACAGCCGATTCAACGATTTCAACATATTGGTTGTAATTCGGTGTCGTCGATTATTGGTTCGTATAAATCGGCAGTTACAAAATATGCCAATCGTTTGAACTTGGATTTTGCATGGCAAACCCGTTTTTACGACCACATTATTCGTGATGCGGATTCGTATAAATCCATTGCACTCTATATCTACAATAATCCTTCTAAATGGGATAGCGATCGATACTTTAACGAGTTGTAGATACTACTGTTAATCGCCACCCCCGCGTAAGCGATAATAGCGGATACCCTCCGCCTGAGGCGGACCTCGGGCGGAGCGGTGTAGGAGCGAATAGCGCGGCCGCAAGGGAGAACGGGAACGAAAACGAGATGTAATAGCCCCCCTTGTGGCACGCCAAAATAGGGGGCATGTGGAGGGCGGGCATAAAAAAGAGCCGTTCTTCCGAACGGCTCTTTACAATATCAATCAATAATCTACTCGTTATCGAAGTGAAGGTCGAGACCCAAACCACGTAACTCGTGAACCAATACATTGAACGATTCAGGCACACCGGCTTTTGGCAAGTTGTCGCCTTTAACAATGGCTTCGTAGGCTTTCGCACGACCATTGATATCATCCGATTTAATGGTAAGCAATTCTTGCAAGATGTTGGCCGCACCATAGGCTTCAATAGCCCATACTTCCATTTCCCCGAAACGCTGACCCCCGAACTGGGCTTTACCACCCAATGGTTGCTGCGTAATGAGCGAGTATGGTCCAATTGAACGTGCGTGCATCTTATCGTCTACCAAGTGATGGAGTTTCATCATATAGATAACACCCACCGTGGCTTTCTGATCGAAACGGTCGCCGGTTTCACCATCAAACAAGTGCGTGTGACACCAATCAGGCAAGCCTGCTTCTTTCACCTTGTTTTCGATTTCTTCTTTCGAAGCACCGTCGAAGATTGGGGTTGCAAATTTCACACCCAAGCTCATACCCGCCATCCCTAAGATGGTTTCGTAAATCTGCCCGAGGTTCATACGCGATGGTACCCCTAACGGATTCAACACGATATCTACCGGTGAGCCATCTTCTAAGAACGGCATATCTTCTTGACGAACAATACGAGCTACAATTCCTTTGTTACCGTGACGACCAGCCATCTTATCGCCCACTTTCAGCTTACGCTTACTGGCAAGGTATACTTTAGCTAATTTCAACACGCCGTTTGGCAATTCATCACCAATGGTGATATTGAATTTTTCGCGCTTGTAACGACCAACTTCTTCGTTGTAACGAATGTTGTAGTTGTGCAACAATTGATTCACTAAATCGTTCATTTTTTCGTCGGCCGTCCAGTTTAATGGATTAACCGTTGTAAAATCAATCGACTTAATTACCTTCAAATTAAACTTCGCGTTTTTACCTACTACAATTTCGCCATAGTGATTGGTAACACCGGCAGCGCTTTGACCATTCAACAACTTCTCTAACTTCGTGTATAAGGTATCGTTGATTAAGGTCAAATTCTCTTGATGCGATTTTTCAATCTTCTCAAGGGCCGTTTTTTCGCGTGTTTTCGAATTCTTATCTTTTTTAGCACGAGCAAACAACTTCTTGGCAATCACCACCCCTTCAATGGTTGGTGGCATTTTCAAGGAAGCATCTTTCGCATCACCGGCTTTGTCGCCGAAGATGGCCCGTAACAATTTCTCTTCCGGTGTAGGATCGGTTTCACCTTTTGGTGTGATTTTACCAATCAAAATATCCCCTTCTTTTACGTGAGCCCCCAAGCGAATGATACCATTCTCATCGAGGTCTTTGGTAGCTTCTTCACTTACGTTCGGAATATCGGGTGTTAATTCTTCTTCACCTAATTTCGTATCGCGTACTTCCAATTCATACTCATCAATGTGAATCGATGTGAACCAGTCTTCACGAACTACTTTTTCGTTAATTACAATCGCATCCTCAAAGTTATACCCTTTCCAAGGCATAAAGGCAACACGCAAATTGCGTCCGAGTGCCAATTCACCATCTTTGGTTGCATAGCCATCGGTTAAGAAATCGCCTTTCTTCACGCTTTGACCTTTCACCACGTGTGGCTTCAAGTTCATACACGTGCTTTGGTTGGTTTTAGCGTATTTGGTGAGTTTGTAAACCACTAAATCGTCTTCGAACGAAATCAAACGTTCTGTTTCGCTACGTTTGTAACGAACATGAATTTCGTTTGCGTCTACAAATTCAACCACACCGTCGCCTTTTGCTGTAATTTGAATACGCGCATCACGAGCGGCTTTACCTTCTAAACCGGTACCTACAATCGGATTTTCAGGACGTAATAAAGGGACACCCTGACGTTGCATGTTCGAACCCATCAAGGCACGGTTGGCATCATCGTGTTCCAAGAACGGAATCAACGACGCACTCAAGCCCACAATTTGGTTCGGTGCAATATCCATGTACTCTACATCTTGTTTTTCGAGAATCGGGAAGTCGCCGGTTTGACGCGAACGAATACGATCTTCAACAAACATGTTTTTATCATCTAACGGAACATCGGCCTGAGCGATTTTCGCGTCATCTTCTTCTTCAGCACTTAAATAAACACTCTTCGTATCTACTTTACCATCTTTCACTTTCCGATAAGGCGTTTCAATAAAGCCCATATCGTTCACCTTGGCGTGTACGCACAAGGTAGAAATCAATCCGATGTTCGGACCTTCCGGTGTTTCAATGGTACATAAACGACCGTAGTGCGAATAGTGTACGTCGCGCACCTCAAAGCCAGCACGTTCGCGACTCAAACCGCCGGGCCCGAGGGCTGAAATACGACGTTTGTGCGTAATTTCAGACAATGGATTGGTTTGATCGAGGAACTGCGATAACTGCGAGGTACCAAAGAACGAATTAATTACCGACGATAAGGTACGGGCATTAATCAAATCGATGGGCGTAAACACCTCGTTGTCGCGCACATTCATACGCTCACGAATGGTACGAGCCATACGGGCTAAACCAACACCAAACTGAGCGTACAATTGTTCGCCCACGGTACGTACACGACGGTTACTAAGGTGATCGATATCATCGATCTCCGCTTTCGCGTTCGTTAACTGAACCAAGTATTTAATAATCGCAATAATGTCGTCTTTCGTCAATACCTTTTTTACCAAGGTATCGGGGAAGCCTAATTTGCGGTTGATTTTATAGCGACCTACTTCTCCTAAATCGTAGCGTTTGTCGGAGAAGAACAATTTGTCGATAATACCACGAGCGGTTTCATCGTCGGGAGCATCGGCACTGCGCAATTGACGGTAGATATGATTCACCGCTTCCAATTCCGAGTTCGAAGTATCCTTGTTCAAGGTATTGTAGATGATGGAGAAATCGCCCGCCATTTCTTCTGTTTGCAAGAAGATGGAGGTGATACCCATATCCAAAATCATGCTCATGTTGTCTTCGGTTAATACCGTGTCGCGCTCAAGCACAATTTCGTTACGAGGAATCGTCACTACTTCACCGGTATCTTCATCTACGAAGTCTTCCGTCCAGCTGCGCAATACACGAGCGGCCAATTTGCGACCAATGTGTTTAGCCAAGCTTTTCTTATCGGCAGTAACCTCATCGGCCATACCGAAGAGTTCCAAAATGTCTTTATCTGTTTCAAACCCAATGGCACGCAACAACATCGTAACCGGGAACTTCTTCTTACGGTCGATGTAGGCGTACATCACGTTGTTGATATCGGTGGCGAATTCCATCCACGCTCCTTTGAAAGGAATAACGCGGGCAGAGTAGATTTTCGTTCCGTTCGGGTGTACCGATTGTCCGAAGAATACCCCTGGCGAACGATGCAATTGCGAAACAACAACGCGCTCGGCTCCGTTAATCACGAAGGTACCGCGTGGCGTCATGTACGGAATGTTCCCTAAGAACACATCCTGTACGATGGTTTCGAAATCGATATGCTCCTCGTCGTTACAACTGAGGCGCAATTTGGCTTTTAAGGGTACTGAATACGTTAACCCGCGATCGATACACTCATCGATGGTGTAGCGTGGCGGATCTACGAAATAATCCAAAAACTCCAACACGAAGATGTTTCGTGTATCGGTGATAGGAAAATTCTCTTTAAATACCCGGAAGAGGCCTTCGTTCAAGCGCTTATCGGGGGTTGTTTCCAACTGGAGGAATTCCGAAAAGGAAGCCAGTTGAATGTCGAGTAAGTCGGGTGCTTCGTGCGTTTGCTTAATCTTTCCGAAGTGAATACGTTCGGATACTTTAGTTGTTTTTGCTGCGGCCATAGCGTAATTTAGACTGTTTATAAACAATAAAACCCCAAATAGGAAGCCCTATTCGATTGATAAGCGAACTTGGTCAAAAAATGGAATTGTGCACGTGCGTTGCCAATTTGGGGATGCGAATGTAAGGCGGGTTTTCCACATTATCAAAAATTATTCCAAAAATACACATACTAAAAAATAATATATATAAATTCCTTTATATGAATGGGTTAACAGAGATTGCGCACCCCAATGTTTGCTGATACTGATGGCCCCGCTCCCACGCTGTTTCCTCGCCCTGTTTCCTCGCACTGTTTCCTCGCACTGTCTTTTGGGCGTGCCCTCGGGGTTCCCTACTCCCTCACACTGTTTCTGTTTCCTCAACTCCCTCAGGTCGGGCTGCTCCGGGCTCCGCTTCGCTCCGGCCCCGCCTGAGGGCGGGGGCTAAACCCTGCACATCCCTCA
>JBIKQE010000153.1:0-5581 GCA_044349815.1 Chitinophagaceae bacterium
CCATAGAGCCACCTTCGTTTTTATCGGTTCCGGAACCCAAAGAAGGATACTTTATGCCGAGTTATACGGCAAGTTTTATATCGAAGCCACTACAAGGCAATTACCTAATTAAAAAGAGTCGCGGACCACCCAATAAGCGTCAATTGGCTTAAGCTTATTTATTTCTCTTTTTATTCTTCCACTTTATGGTCAAACACCTTTTTGTGTTGACGTGTTCTGTCTGTCTATTGATGGCATCGGTACATGCTCAATCAAACTGTTCTTTTTTGTTGAAAGGACATGTTTACGATTCTATTTTAAAAATACCCGTAGTTGGCGCTCACGTTATGTTGGCAGGTACCAATACGTCGGTACTAACCAGTAGCGATGGTTATTTTGAAATACGTAAATTATGTGCAGGCGAACAAACCATTGGAATCAAAATGGATGGCTATCGGATTTTTCAACAAACCTATTTCATGCCATTAAACGAGTCTGTGGACGTGAAATTATTGCCTTTGGAAACGCAGTTACAAGGCATAACCATTTTTGGTATTCGTCCGAAAGAAGTGGTCGAGCCGCCCCGCAAACTGAATGCCGAACAATTGTTTCGTACACAAGGTCAAACCCTCGGCAAAGCCTTGGAGGCTATACCGGGTGTTTACAATTTAAGTACAGGTCAATCAATTAGTAAGCCTATTGTACATGGCTTGCATAGCAACAGAGTGTTGATTGTGAATAATGAACTCAGGCAAGAAAGTCAACAATGGGGTGCCGAGCACGCGCCTGAAATTGACGCCTTTCAAGCCACTGATTTGCAATTGATAACCGGCCCGCGAAGTTTACGTTATGGCTCCGATGCCCTTGGTGGCGTGGTGTTAATGCAAGCGGAGCCTGTTGCCGGTATTCGTAAACCGGGATGGGTGGCCAATACCAGTTTATTCAGCAATGGACGAGGTGCCGCATTTTCCTTGCTGGGTGAAACCGTATGGAAGAAACACAGTGCTTGGACGGCGCGTGTGCAAGGCACATTGCGCAGGTCGGGTAATGCTCAATCGCCTTCTTATGTGTTGGGTAATACGGGTTTTTACGAGCGAGCTGCCGCCATGAGTATTGGCTACAAAAAAGAGAAGTTGACCATGAGTTGGCATTTTTCCGATTTCTATACGCGTCTTGGTATTTTAAGTAGTTCTCATATTGGTAATCTGAGCGATTTGTATGCCGCGTTTCAACGCGAACAACCCATCGATACGGCTAAGTTTACCTACAAAATCGGCTTTCCTTATCAACAGTTGCATCATCAAACAATGCAATGGCAAGGGCATTATAGGGTCAGTAACCGAAGTAAATGGGAATGGCAATATGCCCTTCAGCGGAACCGCAGGAAAGAATTCGATAAAACGCTTCAGAGCCAACAAGATAACGGGACTATCAAGCCTGCACTCGACTTTAATTTAGTTACCCATCAATTTGACGTACGATGGTTGCATCAATATGCCAAAGCAGGTAGCGGTCAATTGGGATTATCTACACAAATGCAATCAAATGAATATTTCGCTTCGTATTTGATTCCAAATTATTTTCGATGGCAAACGGGACTGTATGCAATTGAGCAAGTTACCCGCGGTCGAGTAACTGCTGAATTGGGCGTACGGTACGATATGCAATTGCTTGATGTACTTCGTTGGGAACAACAGCAATTACAATCGAAGCGATTTGTATTTCATGGCCCGGCTGTAATGGGCGGTGTGCGTATTGAGTGGCCTAAATGGACAAACTACATTTATGGTGGAAGCACTTGGCGTGCGCCTCATGTGAATGAGATGTATAGTTATGGCATTCATCACAGTGCGGCAACGTTCGAAATGGGCGATAGTAATTTGAAACCAGAGCGGAATTATCAACTCAATTGGAGTTTGATGCGTGGCAAAGCCAATTCCTTCCGTTGGATAGGTACTGCCTATACGCAGTATATCAACCAATTCATTTATTTGCAACCTGTTTTCCCGGCTACGCTAACATTACGCGGTGCTTTTCCTACGTTTCAGTACACACCCATAAATGTAATAATGGCGGGTTTAGATATGCAAGTGGAAAGTCCACGCCATTGGAAGTGGCCATGGCATATCAAGTCGGCTTATTTGTTGGCAAGAAATACTGAAACTGGGTATGCGCCAGTAGGTATGCCACCGGCTCGCATTGAAGGAGAAATGGCTCGTCGAATTAATTTGCCTTCGGGTGAATCGCTGCGAGTTTACAGCGGACTCAACTACACGTTTAAGGCCATGGGATTGGCAACTATGAGCGATTATTTAAACCCGCCTAAGGCCTTTTGGCTTTGTCGGGTTGGGCTCGAAACGGACTTTCATTGGCATGGTTTTCATGGTCAGATTGGCCTTGGAATCGAAAACCTGTTTAATGTTCGATACCGCGATTATTTAAACCGATACCGTTATTTCGCCAACGAGCCCGGCAGAAATGTGGTGTTACAACTTAAAACAAGCCGCCATTGATGCGGCATTAAAAACCATTTTTATGACAACATTACACTCTTTTAAAACAGCTTTATTTTTTTTAATTTCCGTAACATGCCTTGGATGGATAGCTTGTAAACCGTCAACGCCCCCAGATCCGAACGAAGAGGAATTGATTACCAGTGTGTTTATAGCATTGCGCGACAGCAGTGGTATTGAACCGAACAAATTGTTTATGTACCGCGATTTGGACGGTGATGGCGGTGCCGCGCCCTCTGTTTTTGATACAATTCGATTGTTGGGTAACAAAACCTATTTTGCCGATTTATACTTTCTCGATGAATCGAAACAACCCGCTGATACCATAAGCAATGAGGTGCTTGCCGAAGCCGATGAACATCTCGTTTGCTTTACACCGAGTGGGGTATCGTTGCCTATCGAACGGCTCGATAAAGATGGTAATAATTTACCCTTGGGTTTGAAGTCGAAATGGAAAACAGACGCCCCTGCATTGGGAACATTGCGTTTGGTGCTAAAACATCAACCGGGGAATAAAAATGGGAGTTGCGAGCCAGGCAGTAGCGATATTGATTTGTTGTTTCCGTTATTGGTACAACAGTAGAATTAACCCATATGGAAGCCTCTTTAGTCGCAAAATAGAGAATATTGATAGGGGCAAGCCTATTATATTTTTGTTGTGCACCACAAATCAGTTATTTTTAAAGTCCTTTAAATCTTAAAAACCATGAAAAAATGGATACTCGCTGTTACAGCGTTGAGTTGGTCTTTGTTGACTTTTGCCCACGGCGAAGAAGTTTTGCCAGGCGATGCCAATAGGAACATTACGCCTTACAACTCTGCCAACGATGCCCGCAATGGTGTGCGTAAATCGCATTGGTATACTCAAGCCGCATGGCTCGGTTTTATTCAAAAGTACCCATCATGGGGTGCGAGTATGAATAAATATACCGGCATGCCTCATCGTGCGGTAGGTTCTCCCATAGTAATTAATGGTGGTGGAAACGACGCGGCTCAAAAAGCCTTGTATTTTCTTCAAACCGAGCTGGCCGCTTGGAAAATCCCGGTAGCCGAAATGGAAATGACCCGCCAATACAATGATGGGAAGTTTATACATGTCGATTTTAAACAAGTACATCAAGGCATGGACGTTTGTTGGTCGCGTGTGGCATTCCGTTTTACGCAAGATTTAAAGTTGGTGATGTTTGGTTTAGATGCCCATGCTAATTTGCCAACGGTATCGGCTAGCTTAACACCAACCCAAGCCCAACAAAAAGCAGTTCAAGCTATTGTTACTCCCGTTACGAATGCTCGTGTTGAATCGGGGTTGAAGTTATTTCCATTGCCCGAAGAGGGGCGTTATAGCTATCGCCCGGTATATACTGTATGGGTTGAAACGCAAGACGACCAGGTTACGCCGGGTAATTACATGACTTTAGTGGATGCGCAAAATGGTGCGGTTTTATATCGTCAGAACAAAGTAGTACACATTGGGTTGCAGGCCAAGGCTGATGTTCATGCCACCAATTTGTTCTCTCCAACCACTAACTTGCCTTTACGTAATTTGTCGTTCACGGTAAATGGTACCACCTATTATACCGATACGGCAGGTAACGCCACTGTTCCTGGTGCAGGACCAATTAATGCCGTATTCAGTGTAGGAGGTCGTTTTATTCGCACTGTAACCGGTGCAAACGGAACAGCCACAGCAACTTTTACCGCCAATGGGGTTAATAATAACGATGTGGTGAATGTTCCAGCCGTTGAACCCAATAGTTCGGTTCGTCACCTAACGGCATATTACCATGGCGATTTGGTGCATGGATTTATGAAATCGAAATTGCCCAACTTTACCACAATGGATAATCCATTACTAACGCGTATTGATCGTACCGATGGAAATTGCAATGCATTTTACAATGGCACGTCTATCAATTTTTATACAACTGCCAATGGCTGTAATGCACTTTCTTTGGTAAATACCGTTGTATATCACGAATACGCACACGGCATTACCAATCAGTTTTGGGCAAGTCAAAGTGCAAGTTTCGATAATGGTGCTGTTGGAGAAGGATATTCTGATATTTGGTCAATCAGTATCACAAAAGATCCGGTGGTTGGACAAGGTTTTTATGTAAATCAACCAAGTAGCTTTATTCGTCGCTACGATGTTAACCCGAAGGTGTATCCGCAAGATTTAGTTGGCCAGGTTCACGCTGATGGCGAAATTATTGCCGGATGTTGGTGGGATTATGCCATTAATTTGTCAGCTTCAATGCCTTTGACTACAGCTGTGGATACCATGGCCAACCTTTTTTCGCGTTCACATTACGGCTTGGCGAATGGCCCCGATGGCACCGAAGGTCAAGTGTATTTTGACATCTTGATTGACGCATTGCAATACGACGATAATAACAACAACATCAACGATGGTACACCCCATTTTACACAAATTGTACAAGCCTTCGCTAAGCATGGTATTTATTTGTTGAGCGATGCCGAAATTAATCATACCCCTCCTGGTGTAGTGGCTTCGGCAGCTACGGTGTCGATGGATGCCACGGCTATTGTTGGCTTCCCTGCTTTCTTGGGCGATGTTAAAATGTTTTATCGCTTACGTGGAGCCACCACAGTTGATTCTTTATTGATGACAAAGTCGGGAACTAATTTCAATGCCAGCTTCCCATCGTCGGCGCCCGGTACGATTTATGAGTACTATTTTGTGGTTTACGACAATACGAATTTCCCTTCGGCCATTTCTCCTTTTGATGCCAAGTTCAATATCACACTATCGCAACGTAATATTCCACACTATTTAATTGTGGGTTACAAATCGGTAAAACTTGAGAATTTTGAAACTATTACGGCAACAACGCCAGGCTGGACGGTTGCTAATGTGGCAGGCGATAACGCTACAGCCGGTAAGTGGATTTCGGCTATTCCGCTTTCTTCGGCCATTACAGGCGATACCGTTCAAACAGGCAAAGACCATACAGGCAACCCGGTACCTGGAAAATGTGCTGTTACGGCTAATGGTAATTTGCCAACATCTTCGGCCACATCGGCCGATGTGGATGGTGGTCGTACCTCCTTAATTACCGAAGAATACG
>JBIKQE010000154.1:0-5525 GCA_044349815.1 Chitinophagaceae bacterium
TGGTTAACTAAACGAAGTAATGCATTATGCCCTTTGTAGACACGATATTAAAACCCTTTGTTGCGCAGTGTATTTGTTCGGCGAGTTGTAATGCCTTTGTGTTGGGGGAGAAAGAATATACGTATGCTGATTTAGCGAAAGGTATTGCGCATCATATTCGAGCATTTCGTTTGTTGGAAGGCCAGTACGTAGGAATTTACGTGAACGAAGAATTGCCTTCGTATTGTGCAATATGGGCGGCTTGGTTTTGTGGTAAAACCGCGGTGCCTATTGTGCACGATGCCTTGCAAGAACGAGAGGCGCTCATTCTATCTGATTGCAGTCCGATTGACGTTATTATGCCAGATGCCGATGTAGTTTTTGATTCCTTTGAAGACGCTATTGACTTGATGACGACATGTTTAACGGCATGGGGAACCGATGCGCAAGAGTTGATTGTATTGTATACTTCGGGCAGTACGGGAACGCCCAAGGGGGCGCCTTTGAGTGGCATGAATTTAGCGGCCTTTTATGAGGCGTTTCGGCAAACACCGTATGATTGGCATGCGGGCGATCGGTGTTTGCAGTTGTTCGATTTGTCGTTCGATTTTTCCATGTTGGTGTATTTGCCCATGTGGTTGGCGGGGGGCTGTATTTATGGCATACCCAAAGGGGAAATGCTCACCACCTATATTTATTATTTGCTTACGGAGAAGAAGCTGACTATTTTACCTATTGTACCTACCTTGTTGAATTATTTAAAACCTTATTTTGAGGAGTTGGATTGTTCGGATTTACGGCAATTGATGGTTAGTGGCGAACCGGTACCGGTTAGTTTAGTACGTGAGTGGTATGAACGGGTTCCTCATGGTATAATCCATACACCCTATGGCCCTACTGAATGTTGTATGTTATCGACCACCTTTTCGTATCCGCGTGATTGGGTGGATGAGCGCATGGGGCAATGGGTGAGTATTGGTTATTTATTTTCGGGTATGAAAGGGATGGTATTGAATGAGGTAGGAGAACAAGTTGCTTTCGATACGCCGGGTGAATTGTATTTGAGTGGTCCGCAAGTAAGTTCAGGATATATTAATCGAGATGCATTAAATAAGGAGAAGTTTGTGTATTTGATGCACGAAGGAGAACAGCAACGATTTTACCGAACGGGCGATTGGGTGATACCGCGAAGCGATGGCCGATTCGATTTTGTGGGGCGTATCGATCATCAGGTTAAATTGAAAGGGGGCTTTAGGGTAGAATTAGGTGAAATTGAAACGGTGGTAGAGCGATTGGTACCTCAGTGTGCGAACCGTGTGGTGACCATACAGAACCGTATTGGGAATATTGAAGCCGTGTTGATTTTTGAATCGGTGCCATTTGATACAGAGGCGTTTAAGCAACAATTACAGCAAGCCTTGCCTTGGTATATGCAACCGTATGCCATTTATTTTTTAGCGAATTTTCCATTGAATCAAAATAAAAAAACAAGTCGCCCGGCAATGCAATTATGGGCGCAACAACAATACGATTTAGCATGAAGACACGAGAACAAATATCGAACGAAGTAAAACTACTTTTAGTGAGCACCTTGAAGCATGAGCGTTTTCAATGGCACGATGACTTGAAAGCCACTGATGTGGCTGGCTGGGATTCACTCACGCACATGACTTTAATTACGGCTGTGGAAGACCGATATGGTTTTCGTTTTAAATTGAAAGAATTGAATCAATTGAAAACGGTTGGGAGTTTGATTGATTTAATTGAAGCTAAACAACATGTTTAATTGGTCGTTCGATAGTTTTTCTTTTTTGTTTTTTTTGATTCCGGTATTTTTTATTTATCGAGGGCTATTTTTTTTACCCCAAGGGAATCGGTTACAAGTGTTATGGATTGCTTTAAGTGGCATATTGTATTATGCCGTATTACAATGGCAATATTTATTTTTATTGGGTGGCTCGGGGTTGTTGGCTTTTTGGGGTGCACGCCGTATGAATACGATTCAATTAGAAAAGAAACGTTGGTGGTATGCCGCTATGGGTGTGAGTTTGCATGTATTGGTTTTGTTGTTGTTTAAGTATGGTGTGGCCTTGGTTGATTTTTTTATGGGCGCAATGGGTTCATTAGTCCAACCCAACACCATGCCCAATTGGGTGCTTCCTTTAGGGATTAGTTTTTTTACGTTTCAATTGATTGCCTATTGGGTAGATGTGTATCAAGAGAACATAGAACCTGAAACAGATTTTGGTGCGTTTATGGGGTATTTGTTTTTCTTTCCGAAAATACTGGCGGGGCCAATTACACGGGCTCAACATTTTTTACCTGCCTTGAAAGCGAGCAAGCCATTTGATGCGGCTTTAGCTTCGGAGGGGTTAACGCAATGGGCATGGGGATTGTTTAAAAAACGAATCGTTTCAGACACGGCGGCCTTGTATGTTCATCGTGTTTTTATGCCCGATTCGGAGGCCTTGGGGGGCGATTATTGGTTGGCTTGTTTTATTTTTCCTTTTCAGTTATATGCCGATTTTTCGGGTTATTCCGACATGGCCATTGGAATAGGTAAATTGTTTGGTTTTCGTTTGCCGCCCAATTTTAATTATCCTTTTTTTGCACGGAATATCAGTGATTATTGGCAACGTTGGCACATGTCGCTTACCGGTTGGATGATGGATTATGTGTATACCCCTTGTGCCTTTGCTTGGCGAAGAAAGGGTAAGTGGGGTGTGGCGATGGCCATTACACTGACGTTTTTGTTGGTGGGTATTTGGCATGGTCCGAAATGGGTTTATGTGGTATTTGGTTTGGTGTATAGTGTATACTTTTTACCTCGAATTATATTTCCGCCGAAAGAGGGTAAATCGTTATGGCCAGTATGGCTAGCCCGATTGGGTTTGTATTTTTTAGTATCAATAACATCGGTCATCATACAATCGGAAACCCTGGCTCAAGTGGGGCGTGTTTATAATCGGATGTTACATTCTTTTGAACATACCATTTCATTGCAGGAATTAAGTAATGGTTGGTTTCTTTTTCCTGCAGCGGCTATGTGGATGCTCGATTATTTTGGATTGAAACATAACGCTGAGTTTCCCTTGCATGCTATGGTTATTCGGTCGTCCTTGTTGCGTCGTTTAATTGTATTGATAATAGTTGTTTTGTTGTTTTACGTTCAAAACGAACAACTTTCGTTTTTATATTTTCAATTTTAACACTAATGCCTGATTCGAATTATAAGATATTGCTACGATGGGTTTTTTGTATGCTGGGCTATGTGTTGATAGCCTTTGCAGTATTAGTTGTTGCGTATGAAGTATATAATCCACGGGCCAATCAACTTCGGGTTGGAGAACCCAATTCGCATATTTTAGTGAATAATACCCTTTACCAAGATTTGCCGTCGCAGTTGCTTTTAGCCTATAACAATATTGGTTTTGTAGGGGCCGATTATAACGATACTATCCAACAAAGTCGCGTATTTTTTATTGGTTCCAGCACCACTCAAAATTTGCATTTCCCTTGGCTAAAAACTTGGATTTATACCGCTATGGAAGGAAGTGATGCGTGGTTCAACAATGCCGGCATAGGAGGGAGTGCCGTTAATGAATGGCGCCAGTTGGTAAAATCATTAAAAAAATATCATCCTGATTTTATAGTGGTTTTGGTTTCGCCTTTTGGAGAAAAAGACTTGGAAGAAAATGCCTTGTATTCGAAGTTGAATTTAATGGTACGGATTAGGAAATTGAAACTGTTGAAGCAAATGGTATTCCCGTATTATCGTTCCTTGTTGTTGGGTAAAAAAAACATAGGACATCGGTCGGTCAATTGGTCTGCCTTGCCCAAAGACACCCTTCAAATAAATAAATTTGAGTTGTATAAGGTGGCCGGGTGTACAGCGGCTTTACATGCTTTAATTCAGGATATAAAACAAATAGGAGCGATTCCCATATTAATTAGTCAGCCGACCCCTTATGCCGATTATACAGAATCGGGTATTGACGTGAAGTATTTGCCCGATGCTCAATTTGAATACGATTTGCATCGTTATTTCGCTGGCCAATTGGATTCATTATGCCAAGCCAATCAAGTTGATTTTGTGGATGGATTTAGTTTGCCACCTTCTTTGGCTTTGTACAATGATCATACCCATTTCAATACAAAAGGGAATCTGATTTTTGGGCATTTTATACAAAAACGCTTGCAAGGAATAATTCAAAAAAGGGCGAATAATGAATAGGATTATCAGCCCTTTATAAATCGGCGGCCAATTGTAAGGTGAAGTTTCGGAGTGGACTAATAATTGCGGGACGTTCGCAATACAAGGTGTTTAGCATGTTTTTACAAATAAAGGCAAGCCGCACTTGTGGGGTTAGTTGGTAAGCGATGCGCGCATCCCAAATAAGGGTTCCGTTGTTGTATTTGTTGCGAAAATCGGTGATGGTTTTAGGCAAGCCTGTTCCATATTGGAATATGGCGCCAAATAAATTTTCGGTGGGTTTATTATTGGCAAATACTTCGTCGATATTTTGCATGAAGGAGTTGTACAATACGGTGGTGCCGATACTTATTTTTTTATACTTGCTTTCCCAATCGAATTTTACACTGTGTCGATACCGGTATTTGAGGGTTGGGGTTGTGCCACTGATGTTGGCCATAATAATTGAATCGGGGTTTACTTGAATGGGATTCATATAGGTATACCCAAACATAGCTTGCGAGCTTACTTGTCCCATCTTTCCTTCGGCTGCGATTGAAAAGTCGACACCATTGATGCGGGTATTGCCCACGTTTTTCGATTTGAAACCGAGGTAATCGATAGGATTAACAACTTGGTTGACGGTAGAATCGTCGGGTAGATGTAAGCCGAAATTAAATTCCATCATGTTGTTGAATTCGGTCCAGAACAAGGCGATATCGGCATAGCCCATCCAATTGCCAAGTTTAAAGCCTTGTTTGTAGGCTACTTCGGCGGTCCAACCGGTTTCCGATTGCAAGCCTGGGTTGGGGAATACACGCGAGGCGCCAAAGCTGGTTTTTACAAAGCGTTCCGCAATGGAAGGGTAGCGATAGCCTTGACCGAATGAGGCACGCAAGAAACCGGCCTGATTAACTTCGTAGTTTATTCCGGCACGGAAAACCGGTTTGCGTTCTACTTTGTAAGTATCTACCAAATTGCTTTCGAAACGGCCACCTGCCGAAACCCACAAGCGGTTGAATTTTTTCTCTAATTGAACATAGGGGGCGTAATTGGTTGTTTTGTGGTTACCAAACAATTCGCCTTCCACATTGCTATAGCTTGCCACGAATCCTGCCACCACGTTCATTTGGCTCAATAACCAACGGTTGCTTAAGATGGTTCGTTGCATTTGATATTCGCCGAAATAGGTATCGGCCATGGAGGATTGTTGTTTTTCGGGTATGTCGTTTTTGCTTCGGAACCAGCGTGAGCGCACAATGTGTTTAGTGCCATTGCGTGTGGTGTAGTTTAAATAAGGATCTATATTGATTCGTTGTCCTTGGTTTTTATTAACGGTTGTAGACGAATCGGC
>JBIKQE010000155.1:0-5524 GCA_044349815.1 Chitinophagaceae bacterium
TCCCACACCTTGAACGAACAGAATTTTGTAAAGGCCATTTACAAGCCATTTACGGCCGACGAAATCAGCGCGCAAATTGCGAAGATGCTCAAGGCCGACGATGTAAGTGCCGGCGTGGAAATTATTTATCAAAGCATTGAAGGCTTGCACGAAGCGTGTCCGGACAATCGCGGCGATTGGTATTTTTCGGGCGATTATCCAACCCCCGGTGGGAATGGCGTTGTGAACCGAGCGTTTATGAATTACATGCAAGGGGTGAGCGGCCGCGGGTATTGAGTTCGTTAATTCCGAATAAACACCGCAAGCCGATCGATTAACTCCGGCGAAATGGGTAAATCGGGTTTGTTGTAAGCCGCATAATTATCTTGCGTCTCGCTGCTAACAATGTTCACTAAAACGTGGTTCATATTCTCGAACAACATCGATTCCGATTTAGGCACGGCCAGTTCCAATGTCCGCAACTGATCGGGTGCCACTTGCAAATCCTTGCTTCCACCCACCAATAAAATGCGTCCTTGTACTTTTTTTATTTCTACCGAGGGGTCAATACTAAACCACGAAATCAGATACGGTTGCACCGACGGCCGAAACAACGACCACAACATCGGATCATCGCAGCTTACTTTCATGCCTTTTTCCAAGCTATCAATCTTCCGAAAAGTCGACGCTTCTTTGTCGCCCAACTGCTGCCGCAATTGTGTTTTTAAAATGCGTGGTGCCGGTTGTCCCGGGCCGCACAAGGATATAAAATCGTTTTTGGCCGAAACCGCCATCATACCCACCATCGAGCCCTCGCTGTGGCCTGCCACCACAATTTTACTGAAGCGCGCATCCTGATGATAATGCGCTAAAATATCGCGCACATCTTGCACAAAATCACTAAACGTCAAATCGGCTTCTTGCATCATAGGCGACGCACTTTTGCCCGCCCCTCGCTTGTCGTATCGGAAACACGCAATGCCTTGTAAGGCAAGCGCGTGGGCCATTTTTTTGTAGGTATCGGGGTGTAAACCCGGCTGGTTACCATCGCGGTCGGTAGGCCCACTGCCCGGAATAATCACCACCAACGGAACCGCCTTGTGCGCATGCGCCGGTGTACTTAAGGTGCCAAAAAGCTTGAGGTTTTTTACCTGCAGCGTGTCCTCCCGTTCATCAAACCCATGCGCCATCAACGCAGTAGGAACAAGCATAAAAATTAAAAGATACATCAACTGTTTCATGGCTCAAATTAATACACGAAGGTACTCGATTTTACACGATATTTTTTGGGCGTGCCACGCTCATTGGTCGGCAGTTTGCTTGTTGAACCATGGCTCGTTGCCAAAGCCGCCCAATGCCCGTGTCGGGCTTTCCCTTCAAGCCCGCACACACTCTCCGCGGTTGCTCCGAGTGGTGCGGGGCTTTCCGCTCAATCCCTCACGCGGGGTTGCGGTGCAACAAATTGTTTGCCTTATGGCATGCTTGTTTTAGGCATACTAACTTTCTGCCGATAGGCCGCCAAAAATTTATTTAATACCTGGCGGGTACTGCCTTGCTTATTCGCTTGGCCGTAAACCACATCGTCTATTTTCCATACCTTATTTTCATTCACCAACATTACGGTATCGGTCCATTGGGTATTATAGGGTTTGTTTTCTAAGGCTAAAACAGCTTTCGCTTTTTGCTCCTCAATACTAATCGATTGCACCTTAACACTTGTGCGCCCTTCGTACAAACTACTAAAAATATCGCCTTCAATCAATAGGGGTTTGTCGGTAGGAAATGGTCCGTTCTTTGTAGCCTCTGCATCATTTTTTTCTGCTTCGAGGGTTTGTTGCAATAAACTACTCAGTTCATTGCTCAAGGCATTTTGGTCAACTTCATTATGCATCACAGTTTTTCCAAAAAAAACATCAAGTTGTTTCTGTATGTCTTTTTGGTTGGCCGATTGACAAGCACTCAGCATCATTAAAAAAATAAGCATTGAGGCGGTGGAAAAGAAGGTGTTTTTCATGGCTGTTTTTTTTAAAGATAGAAGGCAAAACGTATACAAGATAGTCTTAACTATTTTTTATCGCAACGGGTCGCCTACTCACCCAATACACGCCTAAAAAAATTAAGCACGCCGAGAATAATTTAGTCCATGTGGCTTGTTCACCAAGCATTAATACTGCAATTAAAGCCGCAAATACGGGTTGTAAATAAATGTAGGCACCGGCTATAGACGGACTTAACATATGTAAAGCGTAGATGTTCCACAAATAGGTAAAAAAGGTTACACCCACCACAATAAAAGCTACAGCCATTATATGGTTTGCATTAAATATGGCCCATGGTATTTGTAAAAAATCGTTGAGCCCAAACGGAATAACCATGCAGGCCCCCAATAAAAAAATCCAACGAATTACAATTACCGGTCGGTATTTGTGCATCAAGGGTTTTACAATTACTAAATAAATGGCGTAGGAAGCGGCATTGAGCAACACAAAAAAATCGCCCAACCAAGGGTTCGAGGCTACAGCATCTTTCTTCGATAAAATAATTAAACAAGCCGCACCAACAATACTGAGCAATAAGCCCACATAATTCAGGCCACTGAGTTTTTCTTTTATCAAGGTTACTGAAATTAAAATCACCAACACGGGTGTCAATAACATCATTAAGGAAGCATGAATGGGCGAGGTTAAACTCAATCCTTTAAAAAAAAGCAATTGATTGGCGGCTACGCCAAAAAAGGCACAAAACAATAAACGCAACCAATCGGCCCGCTCAATACTCTCGCGAAATTGTTTGCCAATAAAATACGATAACCAAAATAAAATAGTGGCACTACATACCCGTATTAAAATAAAGGCCGATGGCTTGATAAGAACCGGCATCACCGTTTTGGCTACCGAAAAACCGGCACCATAAAATAGGTTGGCACCAATGAGGGCCCAGTGAGCTTTTGTTTTCGATTCCATAGTGCGCGCACAAAGTTACACGCACGAATGAAGTTACAATACGCCCATTTAATATTTTCCGAACATGCGCTCCAACGCTTGGAATCGGTATTCGAAAATGGCTTCTAATTTCGGCGTAACCAATAAAGGGGTTACCATCTCACCTAAAAAGCCAAGAGGCGCTTGATAATGCACAATGTCTTCCATTTCGGTGCCGCCCTTGATGGGCCGTATATGGTGTTGGTGATGCCACAGCGAATAAGGGCCCGCACGTTGTTCATCTACAAAGTATTGACCTTCTTCCACATGGGTAATTTCGGTGCACCAACGCAACGGAATACCCAATAAAGGTTTTACGATATAGGTTATTATTTGCCCGGCATACATGCGTTCGGCAATGGGACTGGTAATTTCAAAACCCATATAATCGGGGGTAATGGCTTTCAAATTAACCGGCGAGGAAATAAAATCCCAAACCTGCTCGGTAGGTATGGGCAATCGTTGAATACGTGCTAAACGGTGTATGGCCATAATATGTTTTATCGAATGCTTGAAAGTCCACCATCAACCGGTAATATTTGTCCGGTAATGAAAGAACTGTCGGGGGTGAGTAAAAAGGCGGCACTGCGGGCCATATCGCTCGCCAGGGCAATGCGCTTCAACGGATGACGTTGAGCGGCCGCAGCTTGTTTTTCGGGTGTATTTAATAAACCGGCTGCTAATGGGGTGTCGGTTAAGGAGGGTGCTATGGCGTTTACACGAATAGAAGGTGCCCATTCGGCGGCCAAGGCCCGGGTTAGGCCTTCAATGGCCCCTTTGTGGGTAGCTACTAAACTATGAAAAGGCATGCCCGTTTGAGCGGCTACCGTTGAAAATAAAACCACCGCCGGATGGGCCGATTTTTTTAAGCGCGGAAATAGGGTTTGTAATACGCGTATGGCACCCAATACTTGCAGTTGATAGTCGTGTATAAAATCGGTTGCTTGGATGCGGCCAAAGGGGAGTAGTTTAATACTGCCCGGACAATACACTACGCCATCCAATACTTCAGGAAGAACGGCTTCCCATGCAAGGGTGGGTTCCAATACATTCAATGGAAGTGGTGTTAACCCCGGTTGTGCGTCGAATGGGTTGTTGTGGTAGGTTCCCCAAACCGAATGGCCTTGCGATACCAGTAATTGGCTGAGGGCTAAACCTATACCCCCCGAAGCACCCACAATGAAATAATTAGCCATGTGTTGGAATTATGAATGCAAATGTATTCGCTACGTAACGGGCAATTCATCATTTGATTTGATAGGCAATACAAATAAAAAAATCCTGTTCAGCACTGAACAGGATTTAAAATAGTTGAATTAAAAAATTAAGCTGTTTGTAATGGGCGTACTCGTGTAAGGAGTTGATACGCAGCAAAAACAACAAAACTGAATAGTAAGTCGGCTTGTAAACTATTTACAAAAAACGACGTGGCCATTTCGTTCTTGTAAAATGGAATGGCCATGATGTAACATTCGCGCAAGCCGGCGATGCTATAGCCATAGTAACCCGACATAAACGTACTGAAGTTGGAAATGATAAAGAATAAAAGTGTTCCGGAAATAGAGTAAGCACCAATTTGAACGGCATTGCGTTGCTGTAAGCCACGGCCTAAAAGCACTACTGCTGCAAGGGCGGCATAATTAATAAGCTGCGAAAATCCATAGAAACCGGGTGTTTCGGTAAACAAACTCAAGCCAATATCAGACAAGAACATACCCGCCAATGGAATGAAGTAGGCCCAGCGCGAATTAGCCATAACCGACCCCGTAAACAAACCCAAGGCGGCCATTGGCACTAAATGATACCAAGCCATGTGGGCATTAAAAACGCGCCAAGCTGCGGTAGCTAGAACCACTAAAAGGATATAAACAAACTGTTTCGATTTGAATTGCATGAGATAATGTGTTAGGAAAGATACAAAAATGCAGCGTGGTCGTCAAACAAGCAACATTAACTTTTCGACATTTCGGCCTTAAGTCGGTCAATAACTTTTACTTCAACCGTATCATGTCCGTACCGTTCGGCTAAGAAAACAGACACCCAATCGGTCAAATGAATGAATTGAAATACTTTTTCCCAATGGTTTTCGCCTTGCAGGGTGATATCGAAGGTGCTGGCTTTGTACTGTTTTACTACCTTCTTAAGAAAAGCCAATCGACGACTATTGCGTTCGAAGGTATCTGGCGATTGACAGAACACCGCAGCAATATCGGGACGATTTAAGCGCCAACCCACAATTTCGTTGTGCGTCATTTCAGGCACCACGTTTTGCCAGCAGAGCACTTTGCTGTTTTCGAGAAGCTGTTGGCAGAATCGGATGCCCAAGGCTTCCATGCCCGAAACGGTATAAACCGCAATTTGTTTGCCATGTAAGCCATCGGCCATTTTGCGGGCTTGTGTTTGAATGGAGCGTGTTTTACGATCTATTAAATCGGCCGCGCCCATAATTTCTTTTTCAAAGGAAGTTTTTAGCAATCCAAATGCTCGAAGCACGAAAAGCAACTGAACCATGGAGTATCCTAAACAAGCCCGTGGGGGCATCCCCGACGGAATTTCAATTATCG
>JBIKQE010000156.1:0-5500 GCA_044349815.1 Chitinophagaceae bacterium
TTCATTCCATCGTAATTCATTCCATCCTATAATCTTTTAATCTTATCATCGTGTTATCGTATCATCAGCAGATCTGTCTGATGCAGAATGAATCGGACGATGAAAAAATAGCCGCGATAGGAGCAGGTCGGCCGCGGCCGACGCGGATAGCGCGAAGGGTGCTGAATAAAGAGATTCTGCCGCGCTTCTAAAAGAAACACGCCCCTTTGCAGGTAGCGTATTTATGTGGTTTTATAGTCAGAAGGTGTTTTACGACAAAGCTTTTTTTACAATGTCCACCAAGTGGTGTTTAGGTACTACGCCACTTTGGCGCCAAATTAATTCGCCGTTGCGGTATAAAATTAAGGTGGGCACTCCTTGTACACCAAGGGCTTGTGCGAGTCCTTGATTCTTATCGACGTCTATTTTTATAATTTGCACTTGGTCGCCGAGGGCGTGCTTGGTTTCTTGCAAAATGGGTGCCATGGCTTTGCATGGTCCGCACCACGTGGCGTGGAAATCAATGAGGGTAGGGATGTTGGATTGAACGAGTTCGTCGAATTGCATAATACGCGTTTTTAAGGTTTTTGTTGAAAGGCCGAACGGGTGCTGTTGGGGATGCCACAGGCACCACCGGCGCAACCAAAGCTGAACAAGCCCATAGAAGCAAAATACGTGCCAAAGCCTACGGCCAGCCATTCTTTCATCTGAAATGATTGGTAAACCAAGGCGATGCCCATCAATAAATACATCACACGAATGACCGTCCAACCGTAACGCACACGAAAATAAAGTGATTGTAGCATGGGTAAATTATTTAACTTGAGGTAAGGGTTTGGTGCAGAAGAACCAATCGTGGCAAGTCATATCACTGGGCGTTTCAACACGTTCTTTAGCAATGCCACATGAACCTGCGGTTGGTACAATTACGTCATCGCCGGGTTGCCAATCGGCCGGTGTGGCAATTTGGTATTCATCGGCTGTTTGCAACGCTTTTAATACACGAAGTAATTCATCAAAATTTCGTCCCATCGATAAGGGATAATAAATTATAGTGCGAATGATTCCTTTCGGGTCGATTACAAAAACGGCGCGTACGGCTTTGGTACTACTTTCTCCGGGTTGAATCATGCCATATTTTTTCGCCACCTCCATCGTAATATCTTCAATGAGAGGAAATTTTACCTCAACATTTTTCATTCCTTTGAATTCAATTTTTTCTTTGATGGTTCGCAACCAGGCAATATGACTGTATAACCCATCGATGGAAAGTCCAACCAATTGACAATTCAAGGCATTAAATTCTGGTTCTCGAGTGGCAAATGTCATGAATTCGGAGGTGCAAACAGGGGTAAAATCAGCGGGGTGGCTAAATAATATAACCCAAGAACCTGCGTATTGATTTGGGAAATTAATGTTCCCTTGAGTTGTTATCGCTTTGAATTCAGGCGCTTTATCGCCAATACGTGGCATTGTGACCATTTCGGGCAAAATATAGGTTTCATTCATAATTAGTTCATTTTTGATTGTACGTAATTTACGTCGAGCCAAGATCCGGCATTGTAGCAGGTTAGTCCCATTTGACTCAAATACGCTTGGGCTTGTCCACTGCGGTTGCCCGAAGCACAACATAAAATTAGGGGTTGTGGGAGGGCTTTTAATTCGTCGAGGCGGGCCGGAATTTCTTGCAAGGGAATGTTCTTGGCGCCGTTGGGGTGTCCACCCATAAATTCGCCATACGAGCGAACGTCTACGATGCTGGCGGTTTCGTTTTGAAGGAGTTGTTCAAGTGTCATAGTATTAAAATTTATTTTTTTTGAAATACGGGGAAACTACCTACGGTAAGGTAGCCCATAAGGGCACCATAGGCCGTGCTGTTGATGGGCGATGAGGTGATGGCACAAGTGCCCGATGCGCAACCGATGAAATGATAATAGGCGAAACCGGCAGCGGCACCTAACACAACGCCTATTAATGAGGCGCGGTGTTTTTGAAGGAAGGCAATGAATGTTGTCATAAACAAGGCAAAGGTCCAGTATGATGATAACTTGAAACGCAACCTGTGTTACATTGTGTTTTTTTTTTATATTTTTTTTCACGTACTTGAGGTGTGTGTAAATACCTTTGCAGGATAATGAGCCTCAAGCCGGACATACAAAAGCGAGAAGACCTTGATTGGTTGGTACATCGATTTTATGAGCATTTATTGCATGATAGTCAATTGAGTCATTTTTTTCAAGTGCCCAATCATATTGATTGGGAATCGCATTTTCCGACCTTGGTTGATTTTTGGGAACAGATATTATTTAATACGGGTTCGTATGCGGGAAACCCCATGCAAGTGCACAAAGCATTGAGTGAAAAAATTCCAAAAACAACTAAGCACTTGGATGAATGGGTACAGTGGTTTCACCAAACGGTGAATGATTATTTTGAAGGCGCCAATGCCGAATTAATCAAACAACGGGCATACAGTATAGCAAAGGTGATGGAATGGAAAATAGTAATCAATCATTCATGAAGTGGATAGTCAAATGGAGTTATGTTTTTTTAATAAGTACGTTGACTTCACAACGTATCAATGCCTGTGATGTTTGCGGGGCTTCGGTGAATACGGTATCAATGGGTATATTGCCCAATTTTTATAAGCATTATATTGGTCTTTATGGCAGTTATAGTGGGTTTCGCAATAAACACGAACAAGGCACAACACCCTATTCGGATTTCTTCACGACTGTTGAATTGAGAGGCCGTTTTCATATTCTCCCTCGTTGGCAAGTTTTTTTTGCCTTGCCTATCAGTAATATCAATCATCAAGCCGGCAATAATTCTTATACTTACACGTCGTTGAGTGATGCTTCAATTTGGGGTGCGTATACGGTGTGGCAGAAAAAAACAAGCGCCCGTAAAAAATTACAACACCTTTTACAAGTAGGAGGAGGGTTAAAATTACCAACAGGACGGTTCAAACAATTAGGTGCCGATTACTCATGGAATCCCGGTGCGCAATTGGGAACAGGTTCTATTGATGGTTTAGCCATTTCGCAATATACCTTTCGGTTTAATAACTTAGGTATGATGGCTAATGTGTCGGGGCGTATGAATACACGTAATTCATGGTCGTATCGTTTTGGAAGCCGATTGAGTTCAGGTATAAATATGTTCTATCAAACTAGTAAGAAAAAATGGATCATATTACCCTATACCGGAATGCAGTATGAGTATTCAGGATGTGATCGACATCAACAAGATAGGTTGTATGAAACACGTTCAGGATCGTTTTGGTGGTCAGCCGGTTCTGACTTGTATTGGCGAACAATATCCTTGGGTTTGCGTTATCAATTACCCATTTATCAACACACCAACGGGGCTATTAATATTCCCCGTTTCAATGCTAATTTGTATATTAACTTTAAATAAAATGTAAAAATGTTCACTTTTTTACGAGGAATATCCGTGTTATTCATTTTATTGTTGTTTGCTTGCAAAAAACAAGAATCCGACAAACATGCCCCTGCATTGTATGTTATTTCGCCCCTGAGCAATATGGAACAATCTTACACATCCGACCCGCAAATTCATTTGGAATGTACAGTAAGCGATGAATCGCACATTGAATTCATTCAGGCTGAACTTTTAGATTCAACGGGAACGATTTATTACCAAAAAACGCTTGCACCGCATGTGTTATTATACCCATTTCATGTTCATTGTACTATGATGCAACCTAGTTCGCCCCAAAAAATGCGTTTCCATTTTTCTTCAAGCGACGCAGCCGGAAATAAAATAGATACATTAATTTATTTTATTTTCAAACCTTAATTTACCCCATCCATGTAATACGGTTTCGTTCCAATTTTACTTGTCCATCGTCTTCCAATTGTTTCAATAAGCGCGAAATCACTACGCGGGAAGTACCGAGTTCGGTGGCAATTTGTTCGTGGGTTACCAATAATTGATTATTCCCGGTGAGTGTTGCTTTTTTCTCAATAAAATCAATCAAGCGTTCATCGAGTTTTTTGAAAGCAATGGCGTTTACGGCTTCTAACAATTCTTCGAAACGTTTGTGGTATAAACGAAAGAAATAATCGGTCCAGGCCGGATCGTCTTTCATTAACTGCGTAATTTTTTCAACAGGAACAAACAAGATCTCGGTTTCTTCTTCGGCGATGGCACTTACTTTGCTGGTGTCGTGATGGAGCCCACCTAAAAACGACATGATACAACTTTCGCCGGCACGGATATAATACAATAAAATTTCGCGACCATCGTCGTTGGAGCGCATTACCCGTATCATGCCTTTCATTACCAAGGGAATGGAACGGATATAGGCGTTCTCGCGTAAAATTACCTCGCCGGCTTGAAAGGTTTTTTCAATGCCGCCGTCGCGGAGTTTTTCAATAACGCCGGGGTAAGGGAAAAAGTCGCTGGGTGATATTTCCATGGAATGAATGTTTAATGCCAAAGATATTCTATTACAGATATATTTTATTGAAGATTGTCATTCACCCATTGATGGCAATAGGCTTTTATTTCATCGCGGGTTCGGCGGAATAAAAATAAGCGTTCTTCATCGGTGCCTTGAACATGCGATGGGTCGAAAAAGTTCAGATGAAAACGTTGGCCATTGCCGGGTATAACCGGACATGTTTCTTTGGCATGATCGCACACGGTGATGATATAATCGAAGGGGATGTGGAGGTATTCTTCTACGTGGTTCGAGGTGTGCTCGCTGATATCAATGCCATCGTCCATCATCACTTGTTGAGCCATGGGATTGACAAATGTTTTTATTACGCCGGCACTATATACCATCGCTTTGTTGCCGGCAAAATAACGCAAATAGCCTTCGGCCATTTGGCTCCGACAACTGTTGCCGGTGCAAAGAACTAAGATGTTTTTCATAAAGATTGATTGTATAATTTTTTACGCATCCAAAAGGCGGCGTTTACTAATAATATTAATGCCGGCACTTCCACCAAAGGACCAATCACGGCCGCAAAGGCTTGTCGGCTGTTAATGCCAAATACCCCAATGGCCACGGCCAACGCCAATTCGAAATTATTGCCGCTGGCGGTGAAGGCAATGGACGTGTTGATATCGTAGGGAGCGTTCATTTTTTTGCCAATATAGAAACTAGCAAAAAACATGATAGCAAAATAAATCACCAAGGGTAAGGCTACTTTCAATACGTCCATGGGTATTTGAACAATCATGGCGCCTTTTAAACTGAACATCACCACGATGGTAAACAACAAGGCCATTAAGGTAATGGGCGATATACGCGGAATGAATTTAGTGTTCAACCATGTTTCGCCTTTTAAGGCAATAACGCCATAACGCACCAATACACCCGCTAAAAAAGGAATGCCTAAATAGATGCCCACGGTTTGCGCAATTTCGCCGATGGTGATGGAAACGGCCACGCTTTCCATCCCAAAATAGGGGGGGAGTACCGTTAAAAATAAATAGGCGTACGGACTAAACAATACTACTTGCAATAAACTATTGATGGCTACCA
>JBIKQE010000011.1:0-19831 GCA_044349815.1 Chitinophagaceae bacterium
GATCAACGCATAGAACGGTTGTGTGGCCGATTTGAAATCGCTCAAGGCTAAATGAAACCATTTGTCGCCCACGGTGGTGGCGCGCTTTTTATCTAAAAACGGCGAATCGAATTGCTCGGCTTCGGGCAAGGCAATTTGCTCGTCCACATACAACGAAGCAATAATATAATCGGAGCGCAAGATGTTGTTGATGCCGGGTTTCGTCCAAATGTTTTCTTCCATCTTCCGGCAGTTTACACAAGCCCAACCGGTGAAATCAATCATCACGGGTTTGTTTTGTTTCTTGGCTTCTTCTAAGGCATCTTCCAAATACAAATACACTTTCAAGCCTTTCACTTCGTGCGTGCGGGCACGCGAACCATTGGCCAATTTTTCTTCTTTGTGGAAGAAGCTGTAAAACTTTGGCGGTGGAAAACCACTCACCAAGGCAATGTCTTTACCAAAAAAATCGAGACTCAAATACGCGGCAAAGGCGATGCTTACCGCAGCCAGCACTTTCATGATGCCGGTGCTTTTAAACGTAGGGTCTTCTTTGAATTTGAACTTGCCCAATAAATACAAGGCCATCATAATGCAGACTACAATCCACAAACCAATGAATAATTCGCGTTTGAGCAAGCCCCATTGTTTTACCAAATCAGCATTCGATAAGAACTTCAAGGCAAAGGCCAATTCTATGAAACCAAAAACTACTTTCAATACCGTGAGCCATCCGCCCGATTTGGGCAAGGCCTTCAGTAAATTCGGGAACATGGCAAAGAGCGCGAAGGGCACGCCGAGTCCGATGCCGAAGCCTGCCATGGCCGGTGGAATGAGTTTGGCATTTTGAATATTCCCTAATACCAAACCTAATATTGGACCGGTACACGAAAACGATACAATGGCCAATGTTAACGCCATGAAGAAAATACCGCCGGCACTGCTCACACTGCTGCGCGAATCCACTTTGCCGGCAATGGAGGCGGGTAGACTGATATCGTAAAAGCCGAAGAGCGAGAAAGCGAATACAACAAACACAATGAAGAACACCAAGTTCACCCATACGTTGGTGGAGAAGGAGTTCAGGGCATTGCCACCCCAACCTAAAAACAAGAAGGGCAAGCTGAGCAAGAAGTACACCAAGAAGATAAAGAAACCATACATGATGCCGCGTTGAACGCCTTTGCGTTTATCGCCACTGCCTTTCAGGAAGAAGCTGATGGTCATCGGAATCATTGGGAGGGTACATGGGAAGAACAGGGCCGCGAACCCACCGAGAATGCCGTATAATAAGGCGGTCCAGGTTGAGAGTTCTTCTTTGGCGGCTTCGCCACAATCGCCAACGGGGGTGCCGAAACTACCGTAATCGCCGGGGGCGGCGGCTACAGTGGGGGTATCAATAATCGTGGTATCTATTTTGGCAATTGGCGAATCGGTAGCTTTCACCGTGGTGTCGTTGGTTTTACTTTTCGCCATATCGATGATGATATCTTCATCGGTAGGGGGCAAACAACCTTGGTCGTCGCAGGTTTGGTAATACACATTGGCTTTTACTTTATCTAAAGCGGTGTATTTTACTTTCTGAATATAATCGACCTTGTTTTTGAAATAGTGAATGGTACCAACACCGTCGATGTCTTCGGTAATGAGTTTCCCTTGTTCTTTTACTTTACCTACAAGGGTGATGTTTTTGTTTTTTTCAATTTTAATTTCGGGGGCAATGAGGGAGCCGTCGCCACCGGGATTGAACGAATACACATGCCAACCTTTATCCATGGTGGCGGTAATCACCAATTCGGCTTCTTGTTCGTTGATTATACGCGTTGTAGAAGACAAATGGACCTTCTTCATGCCTTGTCCGTTAGCTACAAGCGCAACGAACGCGGTTAATAAGAACAATAAAACACGTTTCATTAGCAAGATTTAGGGCTTGATTAAAAAAAGTTCTTCGGCGGGGGGTAAACACATTTCGTCGGTACAAATTTGATAATGCAAGGAACCGGAGAGTTGTATTTTTTCTTTGAGGGTTACGATACGGCGAAAGCGGGCTTCGTTTTCGAAATAATTCACCACGCCCATGCCTTCAATTTCTTTTTTTGTAACGGTACCTACCAATTCAATAGGGCCAATATCGGTAAGGGCTGAATCGGCATCAATATCGAATGCGGTGGGCATTAAAAGGCCGTCGCCACCGGGTTCGTTGGTAAAAATATGCCAACCACTTTGCATAATGGCTTTGGCTTCAACAATGTACTGTCCGGGTATGGTATCTTCTGTAAAGCTATACTTCCAAGTAATGGGTGTTTCAAATTGTGCTTGAGCGTGCAAACATCCCATCACCAACAACAACGAAAAAAGAAGACGCATCATGGTATTAGTTTTTAATTAAACTTTCAAAAATAGCTCGACCGTCGGTGTTACCTAATATAGGCGAGCAGGCGCGTTCGGGGTGGGGCATCATGCCAAATACATTGCGGGTGGCATTGCAAACGCCGGCAATTTCGAGGGTAGTGCCATTGGGGTTCGATTGGCCAACCTCACCGGCTTCGTTGCAATAACGGAATATAACTTGTTGGTTGGCTTCTAATTCGTTGAGCAAGTTGGCATCGGCAAAATAACGTCCTTCGCCGTGGGCAATGGGTATTTTCAGAGCCCTGTTTTGTACATCTTTCGAAATAGCCGCCACTGTGTTGTTGCTGCTTATGTAAACGTTTTTACATACAAATTGTTGTTGTTGGTTCATCAACAAAGCCCCGGGCAATAAACCGGCTTCGCATAAAATTTGAAAGCCGTTGCAAACGCCTAACACTTTTCCACCGCGTTGGGCGTGTTCAATCACGCTTTCCATCATGGGGCTAAACCGTGCCAAGGCGCCGCAGCGCAAATAATCGCCGTACGAGAACCCACCGGGTAAAACCACACAGTCTTCGGGACCAAAACCGGGCAAGCCACGGTCTTTATGCCACAGCATAATGGTTTCTTGTCCCATATCGTACTTTAAAGCTTGTTCCATATCCCGATCGCAATTCGAACCGGGAAAAACTACCACGCCAAATTTCATAGTGTTCATGTATTAAAACAGCCATACCATTGCGAGCATGGCCGCTAGCATAAAATAGAACACAAAGGTATTGTATTTCTCCTTAACGTGAATGAAACATAGGCTACACAAGAGGCTAAATGGACTAACTAAAAACATCCAGGCGAGTCCCGGGGTTTGGGCTGTAAACAATGCGCCAACCAAGGAAGGCAATAAAAACCAACGTATCACGGTCCATTTTTTATTGGCCGCGGCGCTGGGTTGCCATTGCGAACTATTTTGCCGAATGAGGCTGTACACCCATAAAAACAAATAAAAAGCGCCAATGCAAGCAAGCGGCAACCAAGCTATGGGTTTGGGCGGCCAAACAAGGGCCTTTGGTATAGCCTGCCACAGGGCACTTATTTTACCCATACTAAACATATACGCCGCATAAACGTACAAAGGCATTAATAGTCCTAACACGTAGGCGCTGATTTCGTGCCAACGAATGGCCCGTAAGGTGCGAAAGAAGATTACAAAAAATGGTAGAAATACCAGCGCAGGGGGGTAACACAGCATCGCTGAAGCCAATAAAAATCCAATATCGAAACATGCCCGCCGCGGTTTGGCCGTTGTACCTAAAGCCAAGGTTTTGGCCAAGGCCACAAACACCAAGGTGTGGGCCAAAAAGGGGACACTGATTAATTGGGCACTCAACGGAAAGGAGCTTAAGATTACCACCAGCAAGGCGGGGAAATAATTAGACCGCGAGAACAATTTCGCTTCGATAGCCACATAGTTCACATACAAGGCCCACAGCATAATAACAATAATCGAAACCAAGGAGTAAGCCCATGCCGAGCTCGTCCAGGCCCTATGCATCGGATTCACCACATACCGAAACACGCGGTCGAACCCTTGCATGGCTTCGGGCGAGGGGGCATGCAACATCAAAGGCCATTTAACCAATAGGGCCAAAACCAGCGCGGCCGCTGCAGTGGTAATAGTATTTTGTTTAAAGAGGGCTACCACCGTTGGGGTTAAAAACTAATTTTTAAAAAACAAAGGTAATTTTTCAGCACACAGGGCATCACTAATTCGCCGGCACCGGTTTGTTTGGCCGATCGGGGCATGGCCGACCATCGTTGCGTTTCATCGTCGAGCTGAACTTCTTTAATGCTCAATTGGCTCTCGCTGTTTACATACGCTACCATCATGCGGTTGTTGCGGTTTTCCAATTCGTTGAATACATAGGCATTCCCCAAGGGGTGCGTTACCGTACCGAACGACGAAAAAATGCCGCCATCGTCGGTACTTTGTTGGTCTTTTAAAACCGTTTGCACCCATTGTAAAGAGCCATCGGGTTTGAGGTTGATGAGTTGCACTTGACTGTAATAATATTCATTCACCGTGCGGCTCCGGTCTTGTAGGGTAGTGGTCATAAACCCGCCGCCAAAAACCACCGGACTCATCGTATTCAGGGTGCGTACTTGCTGACTGTATTTTTCCAATACCCATTCCAAGCCACCGTCTTTTTTGGCATGCAATTGGCGCAAGCGCATATCGCCCATTTCGTCGGAAAGCAGGGCCAACGGGGTAAACTGACTCACCAGTTCGCCGGGGCTGCGTGTATCGAAACGGAAAAAGAAAACGCCCTTGGGTTCGTTGAATTTGCCATCGGAAAAATAGCCACCCACAAAGGCTTGCTGTTGTTCGCTATTCATAGCCCATTGCAAATCGCCCACGGCATGTTTACCCAACTGAATTACTTGTTCTTGCAATTGTTCCGAACCTACTTGTCCGCGCAACAAACTTAGTTTGTCGATAAAACCTTTGTTGGTACTGCGGTTACCCAACAAAAAGAAACATTGTCCTTCGTTGCTAAGCAAGGCCTTGCCATACAACTCACGGTCGTTATCGGCAGGAAAATAAACCACTTGTGTGCTATTGTCCGAATCGGGTCCTAACAAAATAGCCCGCACCGTTTTCCGACCGTTTTGGCGGTATTGTGCAAACAAAGCATGATGCCGGGCATCCGCGCTGGCGCTGTAATCGAACAACATCTTATCGTCGCTGTCTTCCGCACCCAAGCGAGCCAACAAACGCGGTGCACTCAAGGTATAATCGGGTTGAACTTTTACATAATACAAGCGTTCCTGTTTTTGTTCGCGTTGCTGAAAAAACACATGAATTTGTTGGCCATCGCTGGAAAAATAGATGCGCGAAAAACCGGCTTGCACCATGGGTAAACCAATGGTTTTATATTTTCTAAAATACGGACTGTACAAAATAATTTCAGGTAAATCGCCCGATTTTCGGTACACGGCAATGTAATCGTTCAACTTGCCAATCACCGAAAAATCGTCGGTATTTACATTAATGGGTTCGGGTTCGCTGAGCACCACTTTTTGCGCCGGCAACAGCAAGGCAGGGCAAACCAAACACAACAATAAAAAAAGGCGCACAAGTTGCATAGATGACAAATTTACAAGGAAAAACCCAACCTGCCCGTACTACCTTTGCGGCGGTGTGACGAACATTTTACTTTTTTTAATTCGCGTGTATCAGGGGGCTATTTCCCCTTGGCTCGGACCTTCCAAGTGCCGCTACACACCCACTTGTTCCGAATACACCCGCGAAGCCCTCCTTAAATACGGCCCCTTGAAAGGCACGTGGCTGGGCATCAAACGCATTGCCCGCTGTGCCCCATGGGGTGGGCATGGTCCGGATCCGGTACCATGAGCAGTGCCGGGAAGCCGTGTGAGGGAACGGTGTAAGGAATTTGGGGCGGTCGGCGGAGGAATTTGCTTCAGCATCTATCGGGCTGCTCCGGGCTCCGCTTCGCTACGGCCCGCCTGCGTCGGGGCCAAGCCCTTCACATCCCGCCGCCATGCAACTCTTGAACATCTATCATCAATCCAATAATGTAGTGTAAAATTCATTCTGTTTCTCCTACTGTTTCTGTTTCTAACATCCTGTTTCTTCCTATTCATTCTGATTCTCCTACTCATTCTCATTCTTTTCCCATGGCGGGTTCTTGCTTCGTTGGCGTATGGTTGTCGTTTTCTATTGTTGTTTCACCCGCCTGAAGGCGGGCTCGTGTTATTACACCAACATTTACTCCGTTTCTATTGTTGTTTCACCCGCCTATGGCGGGCTTACATGGGCGAGCGACGATGCGGAGAAGATAAACATGATGTTGGCGAATGCAATTCGCCCCTACCCCCTGCCTTCGCTGAAGAAAGAATCGGACGATGAAAAAATAGCCCCGATTGTAATGGATACGGTGCGTCCCGCAGGGCGTACCGTAGGAATGTAAAGCGGGAAGATTGCTGAAGAAAGCGATGCTGATGCGCTTCAAATACCCTTGTGCCACAGGCCAAATCGTTAAAATAAATGTTGCTGTGAGCAGGTGTCGTCTTTTCTGCCGTAAATTCGTGCTTCGGCCTTAGGCCCCTTCATATCACGTTGTTTACCCATGCTGAAACTATTTAAAAAGAGGCTTCGTTTGCTCAGTGCCTGCCTAGCCATGTTCCTCATCCTTGCTTTATTTATTCAAGCTCGCAATACCGATCCTTATTTTGAAATTTCCAAGAACATGGAAATTTTCACTAGTCTCTTCAAAGAACTCAACGCTTATTACGTTGATCCCATCCAACCGGGCAATATGGTGAAAACGGGTATCGATGCTATGCTCGATAACCTCGATCCTTACACCAACTACATCACCGAAGAAGATATTGAAGACTACCGTTTTATGACCACCGGTAAATACGGCGGCATTGGTAGCGGCATCTTTAAAAAAGGCGATTACATTATGATTGGCGAACCCTACGAAAATAGTCCGGTGGTAAAAGCCGGACTCAAAGCAGGTGATGTTATTCTTGCTATCGACGGTCGTTCCACCAAAGGCAAATCCATCGAAGAACTCAGTAAGTTTTTGAAAGGGTCACCGGGAACTAATTTGCAATTGCAAATTCAAGATGGCGCCACCTCTGCTGTTTCCGAAAAAACCATTGTTCGTCAGGAAATTCAGGTGAGCAGTGTTCCCTATGCCGGCTTAGTGGGCAACAACAACGAATACGCTTATGTACGTTTAAGTCAGTTCACCGAACGTTGCGGTTCGCAAGTACGCAGTGCTTTCGATAGCCTTAAACGCATCAACCCCAGTATTAAAGGCGCTATCCTCGATTTACGGGGCAACCCCGGTGGACTCCTCGACGAGGCCGTGAATTTGTGCAACATTTTTTTAAATGGCAACCAGTTGGTAGTGAGCACCAAAGGCAAAAACAAAGAATGGGATAAAGATTACCGTACCATGGGCACACCGTGGGATGAAAAACTTCCTGTTACCGTTCTCATTAACCGCGGCTCTGCGTCCGCCTCCGAAATTGTGGCCGGTACGCTTCAAGATGTAGACCGTGGCATTGTAATTGGTCAACGCAGTTTCGGTAAAGGACTCGTGCAAACCACGCGTCCGTTGGCGTTCAATGCCAAGCTGAAAGTAACCACCGCTAAATATTATACTCCCAGTGGCCGCTGTATTCAAGCCCTCGATTATTCGCACCGCAACGACGATGGCAGTGTGGGTGAAGTCCCCGATTCGTTGAAATCGAAATTCAAAACCAAAGCCGGCCGAACCGTAATGGATGGCGGTGGTATAGACCCCGATATTAAAATACCCGAACACAATTTGCTACCCATCGAACAAACCTTGTTGAACAAACAATTTATATTCGATTATGCTACGGTGTATGTAAGCAAGAATCCTAAACCGGCCCGCGCCAACGACGTTAAATTTACCGAAGCCGATTTTAATGCCTTTTTACAATGGCTCGAGGGCCGCGATTACAGCTACAAAACCAAAACCGAAGAAGTTTTATTGCGTTTGAAAGAAACCGCTGAAAAAGAAAACTACTACGAAGGCATTCGGCAAGACATGGCTAATTTGGAGAAATCGGTTAACCGCGATAAGAAACTCGATTTACTGAAACATAAAAAGGAAATCAGCCGTTTGGTGGAGCAAGAAATTGCTTCGCGTTATTTCTACCAACGTGGTCGTATTGAAAACATGTTGGCTACCGACGAGGAATTGCGTGAAGCATACAACGTATTGGCCGATGCCAATCGGTATGCTAACCTGCTGAAACCCGGAAAATAAAAAGCACCAATTAGTTGGCAATCATCAACGGCATCAACAAAATCAACAGATCTTCGTTGGCACGTTTTTCAACCGGTTTAATTAATCCGGCACGGTTAGGTGTACTTAATTCAAAAACCAAATCGTCGGAGTCGAGCACTAAAATCAATTCCAACATCAATTTGGCATTGAACGAAATCTTCATATCCTCGCCATCGTATTCGCAGTTCATACGCTCGTTACCTTCGCGGGCAAAGTCTTTATCTTGCGCATAAATGTGCAAGTTATTGCCGGTAATATCTAAAATTACTTGGTTGGTTGTTTTATTGGCAAATACACTTACGCGACGTAAAGCGCCCACGAAATCGTTTTTAGGCACGGTTAAACGGAAGGGGTTATCGGCCGGTATAACTACCTTATAATCGGGGAACTTCGCATCTACCAAACGGCAACTCATTTGAACGGTATCGCTCACTACAAAGAAGTGATTGGTATTGAACGAAATAGTTACTTCGGTAGGGGTGTTCAAGGTATTCTTCAACAAGTTCACGGCTTTGCGTGGTACTATAAACGAAGTTTCTACCGGGCTATGTACATCGGTTTTAATGCAACGCACCAAACGATGGGCATCGGTAGCCACCAAGGTCATATTCTTTTTGGTGAGTTCAAAATATACGCCACTCATTTGCGGGCGTAAATCGTCGGAACTTACCGCCACCAAGGCTTTTCCTAAACCATCGCTCAATTCTGTCGACGACATAGTGAATGAATCCACCTGATCGGCTTTCGGCTCGGCGGGGTAGGTAGCGGCATCTTCTCCCTTAATTTTATATTTACCTTGTTCGCTGGTAATATCAATTTCGTAATTATCGGTATTGATATCAAACGTAATAGGTTGTTCGGGGAGATTCTTTAAATAATCCATCAACACCTTGGCTTGTATACACAATTGGCCATCAGAATCGGACTGAATATCCATGCTTACTTTCAAGGTGGTTTCTAAATCGGTACCAACGGCCGTTAAACTTTTGCGACTAACCACAAACAAAAACGATTCCAAAATAGGCATTACGGTATTGGTGCCCACTACGCCATTGATGTGTTGTAGGTTTTTATATAAAAGGCCGGAGGAGACTAAAAAGCGCATGAGTTTTCAAATTTAGAATGAAGCAAATATAAGTTTGCTCGTTCATTTTCTTATCATTGAATTATACATTAAATGGGAACAAGCGACTATTCGGCTTTCCGTTCACCCTGTTTTAGGTGGATTCGTATTCAAAATGGGTGCTCGATAGTAGCATACAACCCGCTTGAATGCTGTATATTTGAACTATGAATCTACTTGAAACATGGTTCGAACGCCTACGCAATACCATAAAGCCTCCAAAACCTATAGTGCCTGCCCCTCAGTACCGCTTTGGGCGTTATTCCGACAACAATAAAACGACGCTTCAAACCCGTTCTTGGTACGAAGCCGAACGCTTTTTTAGGGAGAAGAAATATACCCAAGCCTTTGAAGCAATACTGGTTTACATGCGCGACGAGAAGGAAAATAATATACTTATTACGAAGCATGAAGCCACGTATACCTTTTCCATCCAACAAGGCACTAAACGTATACATGGCAACTTCTCTGCCAGTGGTTTGAAGGCCGAAGTGGCCCTGGTAGCTATGCCCGAACCCAATAAACCCGTTATGCGGCGCTTACTCGATGCCAATACGGAATTGTATTATAGCCGTTACGCGCTTCGCGAGGGTGTGCTGTGTTTGTTGATGGATTTGCCCCTCGACATGTGTTCGCCCGGCAAAGTGTATTACGGACTCAAAGAAATAGCCACCCGTGCCGACCAACAAGACGATTTGTTGCTCGATGAATTCCCGGCCCTGAAAGCCGCCGATAATATTGTGCAAACACCCTTTACCGATATTGAACGCCATGTAAAATACCATTACCTGAACTATTGGATAGATCATACCTTGGCGCAGGTGGAACCCTTGCCAGCCGATAGTTTTTCGGGGGGTATTGGCTACACCTTGATGGCTTTGCTCTACCGTATCGATTTTTTAGTTACCCCCGAAGGGAAATTGATGCATACACTCGACGAAACCATTTCGCAGTATTGGCTTAAACGCGAAGAACTTTCGGCCGTGGAACGCAACCAAGTATTAAAGACGGTTTTGAACGAAATACGCCAATGGCCAAAGGAAACTACCCTGCAAGGGTTTTACCGAAATACAGCCGGTTTTGCCATTTCGGCCGCTGTGCCTTATACACGCGTGGTTGAGCACATCCAAGAATCCCGACAAACTGCTTTATGGTTTCTTCAAAACGATTTCCCCGAAGTAGCCCTGCGTACCCAAGAATATGGTTTGCTATTTCCCTTGTACACCTTCAGTATGCCTAAGCCCTATGCCGATTTGGTATTACTTTTTATGCAAATTAATTTTCCCGCTTTCTTCGACGAATTAGGTTATGCCAACGCGTTTACGCGGGGCGAACAGATGCTTGACCAACCAATTTTAAAGGCCTTGCTAAGCATATTGGAAGAGGGCCGTGCTCGTTATCCGAATTTGAATATCGATGCCAAACAATTGCAATTCGATAAACGCGTTCATTTTAATAATTCTTTCCTGCTTGCCCTTGAAGCCCTCAACTTCGAAAATCCTGCCCCATGAGTACGCCTACCGTCAATAATATTATAGAAACCTATAAAAATGTGTTGGTGCAAATTGCCACCTCGCAATCTACGGGTAGTGGCTTTTATGTGGCAGCGTACGATATAATTGTAACTAACAGTCATGTGGTGGGCAATGCCGCCGAAGTAACCATACAAGGGAAGCAAATACCGCGACAGTTGACCCGTGTTATGCTTAAAGACGATCAGTACGATATGGCGTTTTTATTGCCACCCGCCAACCTGAAATTACCTGAAATACCCTTGGGTGCCACGCAACCCTTGCACGATGGCGATGCGGTATTGGCTATGGGGCATCCGTTCGGTCTCAACTATACCAGTACCCGCGGTGTTATTTCGCGGGTCGATCGTATTACCAATGGAATCCAATACATTCAAATAGATGCCGCCATTAACCCCGGTAATAGCGGTGGCCCTTTGGTAGATGCATACGGCCATATTATTGGCATGAATACCTTTATAATTCGCGGTGGCGATAATTTAGGCTTTGCCTTACCAGCTCATTATATTCTTGAAGCCCTTGAACAATATAAACCCCAACGAGGTACACCCGTGGTTCGTTGCTCGTCTTGTTCTTCGTTGGTAAGCGCCAATACCATTCAAGGTAAATATTGCCCTCAATGTGGCACCCCCATTCAGCTGATACCCCTCCCCGAAAAAACACCCGTGCCCGATGGCGTTTCAAAACGCATCGACGATATATTACACGATTTGGGTAAAGACAAAGACCTTGCCCGAAACGGATTTAATCAGTGGGAAGTAAAACAGGGGTCGGCTATAATTAATATTGTTTACGATGCACAAAATAATTTAGTACTCGCCGAAGCCATTTTATGTGCGTTGCCCAAACAAAACATCGAGGCCGTGTATTTATTTTTATTGCAAGAAAACGCTTCTATGACACAAATGTCGTTCAGTTTATCGGCACAAGACATTGTATTATCTACTTTAGCTTACGATGCCGATATGAGTTTTGAATCGGGCAAAACCATGTTAGAAGCGATTTTCCTTCGTGCTGAAAATTATCAAAATAGATTGGTGCAAGAATGGCAATGTTTGCCTCGCATGCAAGAAGAGAATTAAATCATAATATTGAATGTATAATGTATGAAACATCAACTTTTAGCTATTGTTGCCTCCAACGCGCCGTGGCAATATTATAATAAATACAAAAAATATTTGAAGGATACAAAGCATCCATTCAAACATCGTATTGTATTCTATAACGATTTTGATTTAAGCATAACGGCTGAAACTATTAAACAATATGGTGCGGTTGCTTTTTATTACCACGATCCGTTGGCCAGCTTATACCCCGAAGTATACCAATATGCCAAACGCATTGAAGCAATATGCCAATCGGCTAATATTCCCCTCATCAATAAACCCGACGCATTATCCGATACCATTAAATCGGTTCAATTGAATAAACTACGATTGGCCGGTTTCAATGTAGCCAAAGCCTATCCGTTTAACGAGGTACATGAACTAGCTAACATACCTTCGAAGGAGTATCCAATTTTTATTCGCATTGAGGCCGGACACGATAGCCACGGTGAGTTTGTACAAGGTCCATTTTACACGTTTGAGGAACTACGCCGCGCATTTGTTCCCTACGAATTAGAATCGCGTACTCACCATCAAGGCATGGTGGCAATTCAGTTTATTGAAACTGAAAAACTAAATGGACTTTATTCGAAATACCGTTGCATTGTAACAAAAAATTCCGCGCTTAAAGCGTATGCTTATTATTCAGATCATTGGTATATTCATTACGATAATGCCATTAAAAATGATGAAACAGACATATTGAATCATACGTATGCATCTACCCCATTTTCCAATGAGGAATTGAGCTTGTTTTTACGTGCTAATGAAGTACTCGATTTAGATTTTTGCGCTTACGATTACTCAATAAAACCGGATGGAAATATTGTTATATGGGAGGGAAATCCACATCCCGGATTCAGCACTAGGTCAGATACGGAACCGATGCGTTCAAGCATTGTCAACTTACTGAGTAATTATTACGAATCGTTTTTGCCTTCTTTACCACTAACGTTTCAGTTGAAGCAAAAACTTCGTAGTCTACTACGTTAAGCATTACTTACTCAAATACATACTCCGATCTTTGTACAATTGCCTAAAATAAGGGTCACGCAAATCTTTAATAAAACGAATGGCCTCACCCGTCGATTTCATTTCAGGGCCTAATTCTTTATTCACCCCCGGAAACTTATTGAACGAGAAAACAGGCTCCTTAATAGCAAAGCCCTGCAACTTTTTCTCGTACGTAAAATCGCTCAGCTTGTGTGTTCCCATCATTATTTTAGTAGCAATATTCAAATACGGAATCTGATAGGCCTTCGCAATAAATGGTGTGGTGCGCGATGCTCGCGGATTGGCTTCAATCACATACACGGTATTGTTTTTAATAGCAAACTGTATATTGATTAGTCCTCGAATATCTAATGCCCGCGCAATTTTTTCAGCATAATGCTCCATGGTGGTAACCAACATCGGTGTTAGGTTGAAGGCCGGCAACATGGCGTGACTATCACCACTGTGAATACCCGCCGGTTCTATATGCTCCATCACACCCATGATGTGAATTTGCTCGCCATCGAAAATGGCATCTACCTCAGCCTCCTGACAACGATCTAAGAAATGATCGATGAGAATTTTATTATCGGGAATGTGTTTTAAAATACTCAATACCCCTTTCTCCAACTCATCGTCGTTAATTACAATCCGCATACGCTGTCCACCCAATACATAACTCGGGCGAACCAATACCGGATAGCCAACCTGATTGGCTACCGTTATAGCTTCATCTACCGTATACGCACTGCCGTATTCAGGGTACGGAATATTCAACTCTTTCAACATGTCGCTGAAGCGTCCGCGGTCTTCGGCAATATCCATATTGTCGAACGAGGTGCCAATAATTTTAATGCCCTTTTCGGTTAAACGTTTCGCTAACTTCAAGGCCGTTTGTCCACCCAATTGCACAATCACCCCTTCAGGTTTTTCGTGCTCAATTATTTCCCACAAATGTTCCCAATACACGGGTTCGAAATAAAGTTTATCTGCCATATCGAAATCGGTACTCACCGTTTCCGGATTGCAATTCACCATAATCGATTCGTAGCCACATTCTTTGATAGCCAATAAACCATGCACACAACAATAATCAAATTCAATGCCTTGTCCAATGCGGTTCGGTCCACTGCCCAAAACAATTATCTTTTTCTTATCGGTCCGAATCGATTCATTGTGCAATAAATTATTATTCACCGAAGGAGCTTCAAACGTGGAATAGAAATACGGTGTTTGCGCTTCAAACTCCGCCGCACAGGTGTCTACCATTTTAAACACCCGCGTTATGCCTTCCGCTTTTCTACGTTCATACATCTCATCTTCTGTACCGTCTTGCATAATCTTCACCAACTGCTCGTCGCCAAAGCCCATGTGTTTAGCACGGCGCAATAAATCGGCCGGTAGGGTATCCACTTTATATTTAGCTACTTCTTTTTCTACCTCGCAAATGGCTTTAATTTCGTTCAAAAACCATTTGTCTATGCCGTGGCTCGCCTTCGAAATCGAATTCACACTCACACCCGCCATCAAGGCATCTTTAATTCGAAATATACGGTCCCATTTCGGCGTTTTCAAATACTCCAAAATATCGTCGGTCTTCATCAAACTCTTACCATAATAGCCTAAACCAATGGCGTTATTCTCTAAACTCTGACACGCTTTCTGAATCGCTTCCGCAAAACTTCTTCCAATGGCCATCACCTCACCCACGCTTTTCATTTGCAAGCCTAGGGTGTCTTTCGCCCCTTTGAACTTATCGAAATTCCAACGCGGAATTTTTACAATCACATAATCGAGGGTCGGTTCAAAAAAGGCTGAGGTATTGCCGGTAATCTGATTGTTCAGTTCATCTAAACGATAACCAATGGCCAATTTTGCCGCCACTTTGGCAATGGGGTAACCGGTGGCTTTCGAGGCCAAGGCCGAGGAACGACTCACGCGCGGATTAATTTCAATGGCAATAATTTCTTCGGTATCCGGGTTCATGGCAAACTGCACATTACACCCACCGGCAAAGTTGCCTAAGTCGCGCATCATGGTGATGGCAGTATTGCGCATGTGCTGAAAGGCGGTATCGCTCAGCGTCATGGCCGGCGCCACCGTAATGCTATCGCCGGTATGCACACCCATCGGGTCGAGGTTTTCAACCGTACATATTATACAAACATTGTTGGCGCTATCGCGAAGCAGTTCCAATTCAAATTCTTTCCAACCCAGCACCGCTTTTTCCACCAATACCTCATGAATCGGCGAAGCTTGCAAACCGCGGTTCAAGGCCTCATCCAGGTCGTCTTTGTCGTGTACAAAGCCACCACCGGTGCCGCCTAAGGTAAACGACGGACGAATTACCAAGGGAAACCCAATTTCTTGGGCAAATTCTTTTCCTTCTAAATACGAGTTCGCCGTTCTCGCCTGCGCCACATTCACGCCCAACTGTATCATCCATTGGCGGAACTGCTCGCGGTCTTCGGCTTTATCAATAGCTTTAATATCAACCCCAATCAAACGCACGTTATATTGTTCCCAAATGCCCAATTCTTCGGCTTCTTTGGCCAAATTCAGCGCGGTTTGTCCACCCATGGTCGGCAACACGGCATCAATATCGTTTTCTTGCAAAATTTGTTCAATGCTCTCCACCGTGAGCGGCAGCAAATACACCCGATCCGCCATCATCGGGTCGGTCATAATAGTAGCTGGATTAGAATTGATAAGAATAACCTTGATTCCTTCTTCGCGAAGCGAGCGCGCAGCCTGTGTGCCACTGTAATCGAATTCGCAGGCTTGACCAATAATAATGGGGCCTGAGCCAATAATAAGGACGGATTTGATGGAGTTATCTTTGGGCATTTTTTTTTTACCACGCCAAGGCGCGGAGTGAAAAAATACAACTGTTTTTGTGCTGAATTGCCGCAAAGATAAGGCAGGATAGGTGGCTAACCAAACTAACCTGATATACGTTCCCTGCTCCCAGGCACTGTTCACTGTCTTTGTCCCTGCTTACTGCTCCCAGACACTGTTTACTGTCTTTGGCGTGCCACCCGTCGCCCGCGCTCCCGCTAAAGCTCCCGCGCTTGGCTCCGGCTGTCGGGCTTTCGCCTCTAGTCCCCGCTTAAGGCGGGGCGCTGCCGGCTCAATCCCTCACGCGAAACCACACACCCCATTTTGTTGCCAATAACATCCATAAGTCACCTCTATTTTTAAATTTTAATGGTATCAAAACAACATAATGAGATTGATTCTGTTAAAATCAAGTAACTAAAAATTCACCAAACCTCTATTTTGGCACCTTAACTAAATAGCTTTAAACTATACAACATATAATTTGCCACACCCTGTCCATCAGGCACTTTTTTCATTTAAAATCATTGATTGTTAATTGTTATGATTAAATAAACCACCCAATTTATTTTTTACATAACAAAAAAAATTTGCCTTTTTAACGTTTTTTTAGGTTTCGCCTATATCGTATAGACGATTACAAAAAAAAACAAACTATTGCATTACTATGTTTGAACTGTTAAAGGCGTTACCCGAAAAGCCAACAGAGTAGGGACAAACAAAATCTTTTTTTATGGAGCATTTAAAAATTGCCAGCGACAATTATGTTGCATTCACCTTCTTCATCGGAACCATGGCCATGATGGCCGCTTCGGTGTTTTTCTTTTTCGAATTAAGCAATACATCAGCTAAATGGCGTACGTCGGTGTTGGTGTCGGGCTTAATTACTTTTATTGCAGCTGTGCATTATTACTACATGCGTGGTTACAATCTAGAAACAGGCGATTCGCCAACATTTTTCCGTTATGTAGATTGGATTTTGACTGTGCCTTTAATGTGCGTTGAGTTTTATTTGATTACCAAGAAGGCCGGCGCTAAAGTAGCCTTGTTGTGGAAACTTATTTTTGCTTCGTTGGTAATGTTAGTAACCGGATACTTCGGCGAAACCATCGATCGCAACAACAGTGTATTGTGGGGTGTGCTTTCTGGTGCCGCCTATTTCTATATCGCTTACTTAGTATGGTTTGGCGAAGTAGCCAAATTGGCTCAAACAGCCGGTTCGCAAGTTGCCAAAGCAACACGCATCTTAGCTTGGTTCGTATTGGTAGGTTGGGCTATCTATCCATTAGGTTACATCTTAGGTACACCAGGTGGATTGTTCGGTATCCAATTAGTTGCCGATCCGGCCGCAGCATCACACGCAATGGATATTGTTTACAACATTGCTGATGCCATCAACAAAATCGGTTTCGGTTTGGTAATCTATGCCTTGAGCAGAAATTCTGAAGACTAATTGATTTTATTACAAAAACCAAAAGAGGCTTTTACACTACTTGCGTAAAAGCCTCTTTTTTATTTGTTCGTTTATGTCCAATCATGTTAACCATACAAACCTCGAAGAAGCAACAAGCTTCGATTATGTATTTATCGGCCTCGGTGCCGGTAATGGCCTGATGTTATTGTCGCTAATCAAACGCGGACTCTTAAACAACAAGAAAGTAGCTATCATTGAAGCAAGCGCACAAACTAAAAACGATAAAACTTATTGTTTCTGGTCCGAAGCCGATGCCACCATTGTAAACGATTTATCGCCCATCATTTCGCACCATTATCAATCCATTCAAGTTAACCAAACGCCATTACAAAACATAGCCAACCATCCCTATTATTATATTCGTAGTATCGATTTTTATAACCATACCTTAGAAAAAGTAAACGCAGCCCAATTTGCCATCATCCGCGATGCGGTTACAACAATCACACCCGAACACGCTCAATACGTAGTTGAAACAACGCAACAAACACTTCGTGCCGCATGCATTTTCGATAGCCGACCACCCAACATAAACGCTTTACAAGCCCAGCATATTCATTTGCATCAATCGTTTTATGGTGTTCATATCCGATGCGCACAAGCTTGTTTTAATCCGCATGCGTTCAACATGATGAACTTTCAAGTGGAACAAAATGGGTACACCCAATTCATTTATGTATTGCCTTTTTCTAGCACCGAAGCCTTGGTGGAATTAACCCGCTTCGGAAAAGACAAAATTGAACAGCATTACGCTAACCCCGTACTCAACCAATTTATTCTTGAGCATTATGGCTTGTATACCGTTTTAGAAAATGAAAGCGGTTGTATACCCATGACCAATTACCGGCATTCACAAAACCCCATGCAAGGTATTTTGAACACAGGTGCCAGTGCAAATTTAATAAAACCCAGTACAGGCTATGGTTTCAAACGTATGCACATTTTTGCCGAAACCGTGGCCGAACAACTCCACCATAAATCGAATATTCCTTTCAATCAATTAGGGGCGAAAACCAAACCGCGCTTTTCTTTTTACGATACGCTCTTGCTGATAATTTTATTTTATTGGCCCCATTTCGGGAAACCTATTTTCTCTACCTTGTTCAAACGTAATCGCATTCAAACCATCTTTGCATTTCTCGACGAACAAACCAAGCTCAAGCAAGAAGTCCCCATATTTGCCTCCCTACCCCTAATGCCTTTTTTAAAAGCGGTATTTGTGTACATCAAAAACAAACAAGCACTGCAGTATGTATTCGCTACCTTGGCTTGTTTATTGTATGCTATTACACATTATTTCGAACCCCAATGGGCCAATCTATTGATATATGCGTTCTTAACCCTTGGCTTTTTATGGGTTGGTATCCCGCACGGTGCCCTCGATCATATGTTAGTGAAACAACCCAAGTCATCGCTTCTACCATTTATTCTTAAGTACCTCGCCATCATGGGTATTTACTTTTTATGCTGGCATTATTTTTCCTTTGTTTCCTTAATCATTTTTGTACTCTTCTCGTCCTTTCATTTTGGCGAATCGGAACTTGAAGAAATGCAAGGCCGCAGCTCGTATTTAGAAGCCAGTGTATTAGGCTTCTGCATATTGATGGCCCTCATCGGTTCGCATGCCGATGAATCAATTCAGGTAGTTTCAGCCATCAAGGCCTTGCCATTTTCCTTACAAACATCGCATAACACGCTTAAAGGGGTATTACAAACCACCGCCATCGTTTCGTTTTTGTATTTGATATTGAAAGGCATCCGAACACAAATCCAAGCTTATGCCGGTATCATTTTTTTATTGTTGCTAGGAATACAAATGCCCCTCATGTTAGCCTTCGGTTTATATTTCATTTGTCAACACAGCATCAATGCATGGCGGCATTTACAAACCGGACTCCAATTAAAATCCCTCGACCTCTATTGGAAAGGCTTGCCCTACACCCTTGGTGCCGTTGGGTTTTTAGCACTCTTTTTTGTAGTCGATATGTCGCGCTATATAACCGTTTCCGGCATGATGGGCTTAGTGTTTGTATTTTTAGCATGCATCAGTTTACCACATTTTATACTGATGCATTTGTTTTATAAAGCCGGTAAATAATTTGTTGTCCGCCTCCCATGTTGGTGTTTTCACCAACAAGAAAACTTTGAAACCACCACTGCCCTTGTTGGTGTTTTCACCAACAAGAAATCGTTGAAACCACCACCGCCCTTGTTGGTGTTTTCACCAACAAGAAATCGTTGAAACCACCACTGCCCTTGTTGGTGTTTTCACCAACAAGAAATCGTTGAACCCACCACCGCCCTAGTTGGTGTTTTCACCAACAAAAAAGCTTTGAAACCACTACTGCCCTTGTTGGTGTTTTCACCAACAAGAAAGCTTTGAAACCATCACCGCCCTTGTTGGTGTTTTCACCAACAAGAAATCGTTGAAACTACCACTGCCCTTGTTGGTGTTTTCACCAACAAGAAATCGTTGAAACCACCACTGCCCTTGTTGGTGTTTTCACCAACAAGAAATCGTTGAAACAACCACCGCCCTTGTTGGTGTTTTCACCAACAAGAAATCGTTGAAACCACCACTG
>JBIKQE010000012.1:0-19693 GCA_044349815.1 Chitinophagaceae bacterium
ACATCAAATTTGAACGTCCATTACAAGAATTGGCAAAATTTATCTCCAATAAAATTGGCAATGAATTGGGTGCCTTGGACTATTTCTTCAGGTTTGAAAATACAGCACAAGCCTTACCCCCTTCAGGTACGTACACAGTTGATGACTTTCTCATTCATTTTAGCCATTTTCCCCTTCGTTTGTATTGCCTACGGATTTCAGATACCCTGGTGGTGTTATTTAACGGCGCTGAGAAAACAGCGAATAGTGCACAAGGCGGAAAAACCGGTATGGTCTTCCAGGAAGCCAATATGTTTGCCAATCGTATATTGGAAGCATTACGAGATAAACACATTTACATTACCGCCGACCAAAGAGCTTTTAAATCGTTCGATGGTAGCGATGACATTTTAATTTAAATTATAATAAACCATGAGAAGTAAATTTTTTCAAAAAATTTTAGACGAGACGCCAAAAGATGTTGATCTATTTGTCCATTGGTATGCTGATCTGTTGGTTCGCATTAATCAGCTATTGCGTGAAAAAAATATCAATCAAAAAGAATTGGCAGAAAAGATGGATAAGAAGCCATCTGAAATTTCGAAATGGCTAAAAGGAGAGCATAATTTCACGCTTCGATCTTTAGCCAAATTGTCGGTTGAATTGGGTGAACCGCTTTTGGAGGTTCCGAAACGTTCATCGGAGCCTAGCTTTATAAGTGGTTATACTCGAAGTGTTCACACCTTTGTTGCGTATAAAAAGCCTCTTTCGAGTAAGTCCCCCAAAATAATTGATTGGTATGCTGTTAATAAAATAAAATCATTGAACAATGTTGGATAATAATTTATTTAGTCCGGAAAAAATAATGTTGACAGAATTCAAACTGCTGAGAGAGCAGTTGAATGTGCCTGAGTTTTTTGATTCTGCTTCATCGACGGGTTTTCATATTGATAATTCGTTACAGCTTGGTTTTAGTTTAGCGGATATGCTTGTAAAAGTTGATTTTTCGATTGAAATAAAAACGGCATATAAGGGTCGACATGCTGAAGAAGCGAGTGCTAGCTTTCTTTTTGTGTTTATTTACACCATTGAAAACTTGGAGGAATTGGCAAAACCTGATAAGAAAAAAATAATCGCCATCGATCCGGAATTAGGCAATGCGTTATCGTCCATTACATATTCTACTGCGCGAGGTATTCTTTTAATGCGGTTACAAGGCACCGCCTTACAGCATTTTGTATTGCCTGTTATTAATCCGAATACGCTATGGGTAAATAAATAAGGTTTGTATAGTTTGAAAGGGTAAATTTATTGGTTTGGTGTTTTATTTCATACGCCTGAGGTGGAATTTTGTTTGTGGATAGATTATCGTTTTTCTATTATTGTTTCATCCGCCTGAGGCGGCCTATTGTGCTGCGGTGATATTATCGTTTTTCTTTTATTGTTTCATCCGCCTAAGGCGGACTATTGTGCCGCGGTAATATTATCGTTTTTCTATTGTTGTTTCATCCGCCTGAGTCGGACTATTGTGCTGCGGTGATGTTATCGTTTTTCTGTGCGTTAGAATGAGAATGAGTAGGAGAATCAGAATGAATTTTTTACCGTTTGCCGAGGCGTTTTTGCATGTCGTCTACGAAGGGGTTGCTGATGAAGTGGTTATAAGTTTTGTTTAAAATTACGCTGCCTTGGTGGTATTGGATGATGTTTTGGATGGCGGGGAAGAGGTGGTCATTATTTTCGAATACGAGGGTGAAGGGCTTGCCTTCGGTGCGTTCGGTGAATTCGGGGTGCTCGGTGAGTTCGTAGACTTTTTGTAGGATGATGGTGTCGTTTATTTCGGGACTCACGCCTAAATTAAAGGCGTAGCCAATTTGGGCTTCGATGGCGGCCAATAAATAGGCCGGCCCCTGGCGGGTGTTTAGTTTGATGCACACAAAGGCAATGTATTCGTAGGTGCGTGTGGCTAATAATAATTGTTCCATACCCTTTATTTCAGCCAGTTACCGATGAATGGGAAATGTTTGAATTCGTTACGCTCCCAACGGAAGACGATGACGTAGGTGTAAAGCATCATGAGCACTACACCGAAACTGAGTTTGAGCGCAGTACCATCGATACCGGGCGATAGGTATTGATAAGCATAATAAATGCCCATCATGAAGGCCATGCTGCGGCCGATGCGCATGAGGCTATAGGGAATGGGGTAGTATTTTTGTCCGAGCAAATAACTGAGCACCACCATAAACGCCGAACATGCCAACGACGACCATGCACAGGCCATGAAGCCGTAAGTGGGTATGAAATAAAAGTTGCCTACCAAGGTGATGACTACGCCACCTAAGGTGATCCAGGCACCCATGGCGGTTTGGTTGGTGATTTTGTACCAGATGGATAAATTGTAATACATGCCCAACAAGAGTTTCGATAATAAGAGTACCGGAATAACTACGAGTCCTTGGGCGTATTCGGGGTGTACATCCACGCGCATGAAGTACTTCCAGATATCGATGAAGAGGGTAACGCCGAGGAAGCAGAAACTGCAAACCACTACGAAGAGCGTCATGATGCGGGCGTAGGTTTTGGGGGCATCGTTCTCGGACGAATGTTTGAGGAAGAAGGGTTCGGCGCCCATGCGAAAGGCCGATATAAACAATACGATGAGGATGCTGAGTTTGTAATTGGCGCCGTAAATACCGTTTTGTGAATTACGGAATTCGAGGGAGCCGGGGAGCAGTTTGGGGAGCATGGTGCGGTCGATGGTTTCGTTGATCATGCCGCCGAAGCCTACAATAATGAGGGGCAGGGCGTAGACCATCATCGATTTCCAGAGGGTGGTATCGATGCGGAATCGGAAGGCGCCAATTTCTTTGTAGAGGAAAAATAAGGTAAGGATGCTGGCCACTAAGTTGGCTACGAAGGCGTATCCGATGCCATAGCTGGGATTGTACCACGCCATATAGGGGGCGAAGCTTGCGTTTTTAGCGAGCCCCGGGGCGAGGTTGATGAGGAAGAAGACCATCACCACGTTGATGAAGATGCCGATGAGTTTGATCATCGCAAATTTCATGGGGCGTTGGTCGAACCGGAGTTTGGAGAAGGGGATAACGGCGAGGGTATCGAAGCCAACAATGAGCGCGAAATAAACCACGTATTCGGGGTGATTGGGCACCGACCAGAATTGGCTGAGGGGGCCTTGGAGCCATATCATGAGGGCGCTCAGGGGCAGGGTGGTGAGGAGGAGCGACGTAGCGGAGGTATTGAACACGCGCTCTTGCTCGGCATCGCGTACGAAACGAAAATACGCGGTTTCCATGCCGTAGGTGAAGATGATGTTGAAGAAGGTGATGTTGGCGTACACGGTGGTGTATTCGCCGTATTGACTGGTGCCGAGCACGGTTAACAGTGGGGTGAGCAGGTAATTGATGAAGCGGCCCACAATACTGCTGAGTCCATACCACATGGTTTGTCCGGCTAATTTTTTAATGCTCACCCTGGTTTCTTTTACGGGTGTAAAAATAGAATCATTTTCGGTTTAGCCTACGAAGTAATTCTACACGGTTTTTATGGTTTTAATACGAAGTTTGTGGGGAACAGCAATTACTTTTGCAAAAACAAGTTTATTATGAAGAAAATAATACTATCCGGTTTGATCGCCTTGACCATGACGATCGCCTCGTATGCTCAGGAAGCAAAATATGGTATGATGCCTTTTGGTAAAGTGCAACATCCGGCGGTTTCGGAAACGTATCAAGCGCCAGCGGGTATTGTGGAAGAAATTTTAAAAAAGAAGTTTACGGATGCGAAATTGCAATCGACTGCAAAATCGTCGGAGAGTGGGTTTAAGGTGATGAAGGGCGTGAAGTGGAATGAGGTGGCCGCACAAACCATTGATGTGTATTTTAGGGTGGAAGGAAGCAAGGATAAATTGACGAGTACGGTATCGATTATGACGTCGTTGGGGAATGATAATTTTTTTAATAATGAATCGAATCCGCAGGAAATTCAGAATACGATGAATTTTTTAGATGGCTTGATTAAGGAAGTGAATGTAGCGAAAGCGCTTGCGGATATTAAGCCCGTAGAAGCAGCTTTAGCTACCGCTGAAAAGAAAGTAGAGAGTTTGAAGAAAGATGGCGATAAAATGATGGCTGAAAAACGCAGTACTGAAACGAAGATTAGCGATAATGTGAATGAGCAAGGACGTATGCAGAGTGAAGTTGAAAACCAGGAGCGTTTGTTGGAGATTGCCAAAGCGCAAACGGGCACGGTAGAGCAGATGTCGGCCATTAAGAAAGATATTTCGAAGCAAGAAGATGCGTTGGAAAAAGTGAAGAAGAAATTAGCCACGGCGGTAAAAGACGCGGAGAAGTATAAGTACAATGTGGTGAAATTGGAAGAGAAATTGAAGCAGAACGATACGGATATTGAGAAGGCGAAGGATGAAGCAAGCAAACAACGTGGTTTGTTGGAAGACATGCGCAGTCAGTACGAAGCGTTAAAGCGTTAAACGTTTATTACGTTATTATAGAAGGGAATGTTTCGGCATTCCCTTTTTTTATGGGTGTGGCTTAGTGCTTTCAGCGAATTGGTGTTTGCTCGGCCGCCATGTTGTATATTTGGCACTCAATTTTAGCAGGTTATGGCTCAATTAATTACACTCGAAAATTACGCCGAAGGACAATGGGTGAAACCCGAAGGCAATACGGATACTTTATTCAATGCGATTACGGGGGAACCCCTTTTTACAGCCGGTTCCGCCGGATTGGATTTTGATGCCATGATGCGGTATGCGCGTACAGTGGGGAGTCCCGCCTTGCGTAAAATGACCTTTCATGAGCGCGGTAGGATGCTGAAGGCTTTGGCAATGCACTTGATGGTGAAAAAGGAAAAATTCTATGCCATTAGTGCGTATACAGGGGCTACCCGCATCGACTCGTGGGTGGATATTGAAGGTGGTATTGGCAATTTGTTTGCCAATGCGAGCTTGCGTAAAAATTTTGCCAACGAAACGTATTATGTGGATGGGAATGCCGTGCCATTGTCGAAGAAGAATACCTTTATTGGCCATCATATTATGGTGCCGAAACAAGGGGTGGCGATTCACATCAATGCCTTCAATTTTCCGGTATGGGGCATGTTGGAAAAGATTGCAGTGAATTTATTGGCGGGTGTGCCGGCTATTGTGAAGCCCGCTACCTTAACCTCATACCTCACTGAAGCGGTGTTCAAAGAAATTATTGCGTCGGGCATTTTGCCTGCCGGGGCTTTGCAATTGATTTGCGGGAGTGCTCGTGGCATTTTAGATTTTGTTCAAAACCAAGATACGGTAACGTTTACCGGGAGTGCCGAAACCGGCAAGAAATTAAAAGCGCATCCGCGTTTGATTGATGAAGCGGTGCCGTTTAATATGGAAGCCGATTCGTTGAATGCCACGGTATTGGGTTTGCATGTTACCCCCGAATCGCCAGAATTTGATTTGTTTATTAAAGAAGTGGCGCGTGAAATTACCACCAAGGCCGGACAAAAATGTACGGCCATTCGGCGGATTTTGGTGCCTGAAAATAGGGTAGAGGATGTGCAAATTGCTTTGGGGAAACGCTTGATGAGCACCACCATTGGCGACCCTGCCATTGATGGCGTTCGGATGGGGCCCTTGGCGGGAATTAGTCAGCGCAACGATGTAATGGAGAAAGTGCTTGAACTGAAAAAATCGCAATCGATTATTATTGGCGATTTGGAGCAGTTTAATGTAACGGGGGCCGATAAAGAAAAAGGCGCGTTTATGTCGCCAATTGTGTTTTATAACGACCAACCGTTTACCAATACCGCTTGCCACAATATTGAAGCGTTCGGACCGGTATCGACCTTGATACCTTATAACGGTACCGATGAAGCCATTGAATTGGTGAACATGGGTAAAGGCTCTTTGGTATGCAGTATGACGACTGCCGACCCGAAAGAAGCCCGCGAGTTTGCCTTGGGGGCGGCTACCATGCATGGTCGGGTATTTATTTTGAACCAAGAATGTGCGAAAGAAAGTACCGGTCACGGTTCGCCGATGCCGTTATTGATTCACGGCGGACCCGGTCGCGCCGGTGGTGGCGAAGAAATGGGTGGTATGCGTGGGGTATTGCATTATTTGCAACGTACTGCCATTCAAGGTTCACCGAGTATGATTTCGGCTATAACGAATGTGCATCAACAAGGGGCAAAAGGCCACGTTGATAGCAAGCATCCGTTTCAAAAAACGTACCATGAGCTTGTTATTGGCGATCAAATTACAACCGATAAACGATTAATTACCAGCGAAGACATCGACCGTTTTGCCGATTTAAGTGGCGACCATTTTTATGCCCACATGAAAGAAACGAATTTTGATGGAACGATGTTTACGCATCAGGTAGCGCATGGGTATTTTTTGATTAGTGTGGCGGCGGGTTTGTTTGTAGACAGTTATACCATGAATCCGGTATTGTTAAATTACGGTATTGATGAATTGCGTTTCACGAAGCCTGTTTATCCGGGTACGAATGTATTTGTTCGGTTTACGTGTAAAGAAAAAGTGCCTACCGATAAACGCACAGAGGAAGACATTGATAAAGGCATTGTAAAATGGTTGGTAGAGATTTTTGATGAAAGCGATGAGCCTTTGGTTGGGCTTGCTACGATTTTAACCATGGTAAAAATTTAATATGGCACTCGCATTAATAGTAGCGGTTTCGAACAATGGGGTAATTGGTGTGGCGAACACCTTGCCGTGGCATTTGCCGGCCGATTTGCAGTACTTTAAAAAAGTTACGTCGGGGCATCCGATATTGATGGGACGAACTACCTACGAATCGATTGGTAGGCCCTTGCCGAACCGCGAGAATATTGTTGTATCGCGTTCGGCCAATTTTAACCCCGAGGGCGTTCGTGTTTTTCCTTCTTTGGAAGAAGCGTTGGCGTATACTGCCACCTTGCCTCTAACAACATTTATTATTGGGGGCGATAAGGTTTACCAACAAACCCGCGATTTGGCCGATGTATTGCATTTAACGCGTGTGCATACGCACATCGAAAACGGACAGGCATTCTTTGCCGACCCCGATTTGGCGGAATGGGAATTAGTAGAAGAAACCTATCGTGCGCCCGACGAAAAAAATGCCTTGGCCTGTACCTTTCAAGTGTATAAACGCAAGTAAGCATGGTGATGCAAAAGGCATTTATGGCAAGCGCGTTTTTCAAGCATTGGATGCGTGCTGAAAACAGGAAAGGCCATGGTGTTCATTCGCCGTTTGTATTCGATTTTATTAAAACGGTATTGCATGATGCACGTCATTTTTATGCCTTCGATGATATTGAACAGGTGCGCACAGCGGCCTTGCAAAACCAACAGGTATTAAACGTGACGGATTTTGGGGCGGGGTCGCATACCGGTGCCGGTCATCAACGTACTGTGGCAAGCATTATGAAGCATGCTGCGCGCACGCCTGCGCAAGGACGCTTCTTGTTTCGATTGATGCAACGCTATGGCTATTCTACCGTGGTGGAATTAGGTACATCGTTGGGGATGGGCACGTCGTATTTAGCTTCAGCGAATGCTGCGGCGCGCATCCATACCTTGGAAGGTTGTTCAAACATTGCCGCGCAAGCACAACAGCATTTCAATGCCTTGCAACTGAAGAATATTCATAGTACACAAGGCAATTTTGACGATACCTTGTTGTCTGTTTTACAAAACATCCCATCGCTCGATGTGTTTTTTGTAGATGGCAATCATCGCGAAGAACCAACGCTACGTTATTTTACGATGGCCTTGCCGTATATGCATGAACAAGGGGTTATGATATTCGATGATATTCATTGGAGCCGGGGCATGCAAGCGGCATGGGAACAGATAAAGCAGCATCCGCGTGTACGATTGTCGCTGGATTTATTTTATGTAGGATTGGTTTTTTTTGATCCGGCGTTTAAAGAGAAACAAGATTTTTCGTTGTTCCTTTAACAGGATTAAAAGATTAAAAGATTACAGGATTGCAGGATTATAAGATTACAGGATTGCAGGATTATAAGATTGCAGGATTATAGGATTGCAGGATTATAGGATTACAGGATTATAAGATTGCAGGATTATAGGATTGCAGGATTATAAGATTACAGGATTATAAGATTGCAGGATTATAAGATTACAGGATTGCAGGATTATAAGATTACAGGATTACAGGATTATAAGATTGCAGGATTATAAGATTGCAGGATTACAGGTTTATAAGATTGCAGGATTATAGGATTACAGGATTATAAGATTGCAGGATTATAAGATTGCAGGATTATAGGATTGCAGGATTATAAGATTACAGGATTATATGATTGCAGGATTATAAGATTGCAGGATTACAGGATTATAAGATTGCAGGATTATAAGATTGCAGGATTATAGGATTGCAGGATTATAAGATTACAGGATTATAAGATTACAGGATTATAAGATTACAGGATTATAAGATTACAGGATTACAGGATTATAAGATTGCAGGATTACAGGATTACAGGATTATAAGATTATAAGATTACAGGATTATAAGATTGCAGGATTGCAGGATTAAAAGATTACAGGATTATAAGATTACAGGTTTATAAGAACTACTTGTCCCACGAGTCCCAATTGACCCAGGAATACACCATTTATTATACTATAATTTTTATTGGCTGAATAAAGATAAAGGCGATGAAGAAATAGCCCCGATTGACGCGGAAAGCCCCGCCTTAAGCGGGCTTGGAGCAAAAGCGGGACGGGTGCTAAATGATGCGTTGCCGCTTGGCTTCAAAAAAAATTACTCTGCTGCTTGCTGAAAAAAATACTCGGTATCAAATCCACTCAAGCGTGAAATCTTCCACCCCTCATTCGTTTTAATAGCTTCCGCCGGGTAGTGCATATCTTCTCCCCAACTCCAGGTTAGCAAGGCGTTGGTGGGCGTTAACGATTGCACGGTGGTGGTGATGGTCAACCAATACCCATCGGGACGGTCTTGGGCGTTAATCCAGGGGTTGGCGCCCTGGCCATACGGTGGCAAATCGCCTACATTATATTCCATACTGCCATTGCTTAGTTCCTTATTGATGCGTTTAGCCAAGGCATCGTATTGTTTCAAAAAAGAAGAATCGAGGAGGCCTGTAGCATGCAATTCGTTCATGCGCTTCCGATGCACCCCATCATCTATACCTACATAGGCCGTGCCTTCTTCATTCGTTATTGTTTCGAAATCGGGTGTTCTACACATGGTATTCAAGCGCCGATAAAATTCTTGAAACAAGGTATTGATGGCTTGTTTTTCAACCAGGGTATCTATTACGGGGACAGTAGGTTTTATGAGGGTATCGGCAGGTGGAATTGTTTCGTTGTTCGAAGCATTGTTTTGGCAAGCCAACAAACTACTTACTATACAACATCCAATAAGGTAAATTACTTTCATGCTACAAAAGTACTGCTGTTTGAACTTGTTCGTGCCCTTATCGATTTAATTCTATGTTGGGCTTATTGTTTCACCGCTTTGATGGCATATACCCAAGGAACTTTCCCTTGCCATTCGCTGCGCTGAAATTGTCCGGGTTGTGTTTCAACCATATTTGGGAAACATGCATAGGGCGAGTAATCGTATTCGTTGAATACGTCGATGCGTAAGCCGGCTGATATAAGTGCATTGAGGATATCGGAAATAGGATGGTTCCAGGAGATAGACGTGTGTTGCAAGGCGGCATCGGTTTGGGCATAGGTGCCTTCTTCGGTTTCGAAAATGGTTTCGCGGTTGAAGTACGAATAGGTTATGTGTTGAATGGCATTATCGTACATCCAAATTACCGGATGAAAATCGGCCATCACGAATACGCCATTGGTTTTCAAACAGCGTGCAATGGTTGCCGCCCATGCGTTTAAATTGGGCAACCAACCTATTGTGCCGTAACTGGTAAAAACACCATCAAATTGATGGTTCAAGGATTCGGGGGTGGCATACACTTCGCTACAAATAAACGTGGCAGGTAGTTGTAATTCCTTGCTCAGGTTGCGAGCGGCATCGATGGCCTTTTCCGAAAAATCGAGTCCGGTAACTATTGCTCCTCGTTCCGACAAGGATAGGGTGTCCATACCAAAATGGCATTGTAGGTGGAGCCAATGTTGCTTATTTACATCACCCAATAAAGCCAATTCGATGGGGTTTAAGCTGTTTTTGCTCAGCTTGAAGGCAGCCACATCGTAAAAGGAGGAATTGATATGAACGGGTACGCGGTCGTTCCAAAGTTGGCGGTTGACGTTTAAATAATTCGAATGACTGTTTGGCATTGTGTAAAGGTAATCAACACAAGGAGCAACAGCGTTTAGAAGGCAAAGTAAATTACTTCCAAGATGTTCAAAGTTGTGTGCGCTGCGAAGGTCCAAATGATGTTTTTTCGTTTTTCGGCTGCGAATGCAAAAGGAATACCAACCAAAACACCTGCCATTAGCATGAACCAAAAACCGGCTAAACAATGTAACAAGCCAAACCCGGCTGAGGTTATCAGAATCCGAGAGGTCATTGAAAATTGAGGTGTGAGTTGTTTGATGGCATAATTCCGAAAAATGCTCTCCCCAATAAATGGTGCGATGAATATATTCACAATGAAAAACAGGATGGGTTGTTGCACTAATTTAAATGCTGTTTCGCCTGTTTCAACATAATCGCCAAATTGATTTTGAAGTACAATTTGGTAGGGGGCTACAAAAGCGAAATATAAAATGGCCATCACCAAGCCCATCGCAACCCCGCCGCCCACTTCTATAAAAATATTGTTGCGTGGCTCCCAGCCATTCCGCCATATATTGAAATGGTCTTTGTGTGCACTCCAAAGGAAAAATAGGGTAACGAATATGATGCCTATTAAAAAAATGGTTGGTCCATTGGATTGTAAATGATGGGGTAAACGAGCATTAAAAAAATTATCTTGCCCTACTTGCCATTTAAATATTACGATGGCCAAAAAGAACCATAAGGGTGAAAGAAATAGATTAAACCAAACACGCTTCATCTTCAAATATCATGTTACAATACCCAAAATTAATGATACAAAAACACAACGTAGAATAAAATTGATGTGAGTGAATGATGCAAAAAGCGCCAAACCTTAGTATTTGTAAGGTTTAAGCCTATTATAATTTATCGTATTTCGGTTTCAAACAGGGTTTTTCCCTCAACGATGCCGGCAAAATGGTCGTTTATTTGAATGGAACCAACCCCTTTGGGGGTGCCTGTAAACAACAAATCGCCTTGTTGCAGGGTAAAATAGGTTGAAATATAACTAATCATGCGGGGCAAATTGTGCAACCAAAGCGAGGTATCGCCTTGCTGTACGATAACGCCGTTTTTATGCAGTTCAAATAAAAAAGGTTCTTTTAATCGGTCGGAATTTGTTTTTACCCATGAACCAACTACCGCGGCATGGTCGAAGGCTTTAGCAATTTCCCAGGGTAAGCCTTTTTGTTTTTGTTGTTCTTGTAAATCGCGGGCGGTGAAATCGATGCCAACCGTGTAGGCGTCGATATAATCGAGTGCAAATTGCGGATTGATGGCCCGCCCATTTTTCCCTATCCGAAAAACCAATTCCCCTTCGTAATGGATATCGTTCGAGAAGTTGGGATAATAGAATGGCTTATTGTCGCTCAACACCGCCGTAGCCGGTTTTATAAAAACAACAGGTTCGGTAGGCACTTCGTTGTTGAGTTCTTCAATATGGGCTACATAGTTGCGGCCAATGCAAAATACTTTCATGGGGTAATGAGGAGGTTGTTGTATAAGTTCATGGTTCGATCTACGCCGAGGGTACAAAAGCATTCAATCATTTCGCCGCAAATACTTACTTTTTTATTCACCAAGGGTATCTCGCTGTCTTGCCAGCGCCCTAACACAAAATCAACTTGGCGGCCTTTTGCAAAGTTATTGCCTATTCCGAAGCGTAGTCGCGGGTAATTGCTTGTCCCTAACGATTCCTGAATACTTTTTAATCCGTTATGGCCGGCATCGGAACCGTTCTTTTTCAGTTTCAAGGTGGTTAACGGAAAGGCTAAATCGTCGAGTACAACCAACAGGTTGTCGATGCTTATCTTCTCATGGTCGAGCCAATATTTTACCGCTCGGCCACTCAAATTCATATAGGTTGAGGGTTTAATTAAAACCAATTTTCTTCCCTTGATGCTCAGCTCACATACATCGGCTAAACGGTCGGTACGCCAGGTGCCTCGGTGTTTGGCTGCAAACACATCCAAAACGTCGAAGCCAATATTGTGGCGTGTTTCAACGTATTCGGCACCAATATTACCTAAGCCGGCAATCAAGAATTTCATAGGCACAAAACTAAGCGAAAAGGATTTATCGACCTAAATCGGACAAGCGAATAATATCGTATTCGGGCGGAATAATAAAGATACGTGGATCCACCACCGACTCGGTAATTTCAGCGGCTTCAAACCGCAATACATCTTTACCTTCCTGGTGGGTGGTATATTCGAGGGCGAGCCCGGGTAAATTAGGAAACAAGGGATTGAAAAATTCGTGTTGCGTAGTAATTTGACGGGTATAAAAGCCATCGGCCAAAAGTTCCTTGTCTTCAAAAACATTGATGCCTTCGCAATCGTAACCCACCAGTTTTTTTCGTAATCCGTTGCTTTCTCGTTTGAGTGTACCCCGCGCTGCTTGTAAGGAATCGTATTCGTGCCTGGTTAACAATAAGGCAAACAAATGACCATTTTCGGTGTACAAGGAATAATTATCGCCTTGGTGTGTTTGGTGCAAGGTAATTTGATGAAGGCCATTGTTCAATTTCAACTCCCTACGAATATTGCCGCTTTTAATGGTTTGGGTATAGGTGCCGCAGGGCTTGGCAGAATCGGGACCGTATACGTTATAAATAATAAACCCTTCTGCAAAAACAGACTGTGCCACAAGGGCGCTTGCATTACAAAGGCTTAGGATACTGAGCAAACAAAATGCCACAAAACCATTCATGCCGTGAAGATAAAACGTGGAGGCGAAGAAGTGGTTTTTTTTCTTACCTTGCACTTAAATCCGACATTTTCCGACTATGAAAGTTGTAATTTTTGCGGGGGGCATGGGCACCCGTATATCCGAAGAAAGCCATTTGCGACCTAAACCGATGATTGAAATTGGCGGAAAACCGATTTTGTGGCATATCATGAAAAGCTACGCCGCCTATGGCCATACCGAATTTATTATCTGTTGCGGTTACCGAGGTTGGATGATTAAGGAGTATTTCAATAATTATTTTATTCATAATACCGACATGACGGTGAACTTGACCAACAATCAGGTTACCATGCATGCCTCGCAAGCGGAACCTTTTACGGTTACCTTAGTAGATACCGGCCTTGAAACCATGACCGCCGGCCGCCTAAAACGCATTTTACCCTATACCAATGGCGAACCCTTTATGCTTACCTATGGCGATGGTTTGTGCAATGTAGATTTAAACTCGTTGATGGCGTTCCATCAACAACATGGTAAAATAGCTACTATGACGGTTATTCAGCCCGCTAGTAGGTTTGGTGTGGTGAATATGCAAGAAGACGGTACCGTAGAGCAATTTGAAGAAAAGCCTGAAGACAGTGGAACCTGGATTAACGGCGGGTTTTTTATTATTGAACCAGCCATTGCGCGCTATTTATCGGATCCTAATATCGACCAAGTGATGTGGGAACGCCAACCATTACACGATTTGGCCAACGAAAAACAAGTGAGTGGTTACCGCCATCGTGGATTTTGGAAATGCATGGACACCCTCCGCGATAAAGAAGAATTAGAAAAAATGTGGCAAACCAATCCCGCATGGAAAACATGGTAAGCGCAAGCTATTTACAGCCTTTTTTTAAAGGCAAGAAAGTATTTTTAACCGGGCATACCGGTTTCAAAGGCGCTTGGTTGCTCAAGGTGCTTCACGAGTGGGGTGCCCAAGTAAAGGGCTTTTCCTTAGAACCCGAACACTCCTACGATTTATATCCGCGCATTCATGGCGATGATTTATGTAACAGCATTATTCACGATTTGCGCGATACCGATCGTTTGATTCGGGAGATGATGATTTTTCAACCCGATTTTGTTTTTCATTTGGCTGCCCAACCCTTGGTGCTTCGAGGCTATGCCGAACCATTATACACGTTTCAGGTTAATACAGAAGGTACAGCCACTGTATTAGAATCCATTCGCCGTCTCGATAACCCTTGCGTGGCCGTTATGATTACCACCGATAAAGTGTACGAGAATAACGATGCTGGTACCATCTTTAACGAAAACGACCGCTTGGGTGGGCACGATCCGTATTCCGCCAGCAAAGCGGCCTGCGAAATTATTATTTCCTCGTACCGACAATCGTTCTTGAACGAAGCCAATGAACCAAGAAAAGCCGTGGCCACCGTTCGGGCAGGTAATGTAATTGGTGGGGGCGATTTTGCCGACAACCGCATTATTCCCGATATTATTCGGGCTGTGATGCAAGAACAAACCGTTACCCTTCGTAACCCGAAGGCCATTCGCCCGTGGCAACATGTGCTCGACCCCATAGCTGCGTATTTGTTGTTGGCCGCCAAACTCACAGAAGCGCCTAACCAATTTAGTACCGCTTATAATATTGGCCCCGATGCCAATACCCCTATGACGGTAGAAGCCCTTACCCAACACATTATTCAACGAGTTGGCCGAGGGGCCTATACCATCAGCCAACAAGCTCACCAACAACACGAAGCCGCCACTTTGCAATTAAGCACTGCCAAAATTGAACGCGAACTGGGTTGGAAACCACGCTTAAATACCGAAGAAGCAATTAATTGGACCGTTGATTGGTACATGGATCCACGGCCTGAAGCCCAACGCTGTCTCGACCAAATTCAACACTATTTTAATGCGTAACCATGACCGTATTAAACACCGAAATACCCCCAGTTAAGATTATTGAACAATTTCGGGCCGAAGACCATCGGGGTATTTTTATTAAAACATTTCATCACGAACAATTGGCCAAGGCCGGTATCGACTTCCAATTGAAGGAAAGTTTTTATTCCGTTTCGCATCAACATGTGTTGCGTGGTATGCACTTTCATGCCCCGCCATTCGACCACGCTAAAATTGTATTTTGTACTCAAGGCAGTATTCTCGATGTTGCTTTAGATTTACGTGCCCAATCGCCAACATACGGACAAGCGGTGGCCTGCGAATTATCGCACGAAAACCACCGCGCTTTATTTATACCTAAAGGCTTCGCTCATGGCTTTTTAACCTTGAGCGAACAAGCCACTACGTATTATTTAGTAGACGGCGCCTATGAAGCAACTGCCGATGCCGGGGTGCTTTACAACTCGTTTGATTTCGAATGGCCGATTACGAAAGAGCCCATCATATCGAACCGCGATTTACAATTTCTACCCTTATCACAATTTCAATCGCCCTTTTAACCCTATGCGTGTTTTTATTTCCGGGGCTTCCGGTTTAGTTGGTCATCATTGTAAAACTGTTTTCGAAGAAGCGTTATGGCCTGTGATGGGAACCTATTTTTCGTTTCCTGTACCCGGTACGGTTTATTACAACACCCTTGAACCCAATCATCCAAACAATGCGCCCCTCCTTGAATTCAAACCCGATGTATTGGTGCATTGCGGTGCATTAACCCATGTAGATTATTGCGAAACCAACGAAGAAGAAAGCTATCAAAAAACGGTACAATCAACCCTCAACATCATTCAAACCGCTCGTGCTTGTGGCGCTAAAATAGTGTACCTATCAACCGATTATGTATTCGATGGCCAAGCCGGACCGTACAGCGAAACCGATACGGTAAACCCCTTGAGTGTTTACGCCAAACATAAATTAGCGGCCGAACAAGCCGTATTGCAAGAACCCAACAGCTTGGTATTGCGCATCACGAATGTATACGGAACCGAAGTGCGCAATAAAAATTTCGTTGCCCGCATTTTAAGTCAACTAGCGGAGGGCTTACCAATTACCCTGAAACTGCCCTTCGATCAGTACGCTACGCCTGTTAACGCACACGATGTGGCCAGGGCTTTACAGCTGTTATTGCGCGATAATCAAACCGGTATTTTTCATATCGCTTCTACCGATTGGATGAATCGGGTAGAACTGGCTCAACGGGTTTTGCAATACTTTCCGCAACAGGCCTATACCTTAGAAACCTTTAGCACGAACGCTTTGCAACAAGCCGCTCCTCGCCCTTTGTTGGGAGGCTTATTAAAAACAAAATTCTCTGCCTTGTATCCTGCATTCCAATTTACGAATGTCGACGATTTTGTTAAGGAACAAATGGCGTTGAAAAACCAATCGGTTTAATAGGAACCAAGCAACACCTAAAGAAATTATTTTATTTCGAAAACCGCATTGCCCAAACACCCAATACGGCTTCTTTTACAATGCCTTTACTCATTTTCGATTGACCCTCTTTGCGGTCAACAAACGTAATAGGCACCTCTTTCAAACTAAAGCCTCTTTTCCATGCTTTGTATTTCATTTCAATTTGAAAGGCATATCCAATAAATTGAATTGAATTTAAATCGATGCTTTCCAATACTTGCCGCTTGTAACAAATAAAACCGGCGGTACAATCTTTCACGGGCATCCAAGTAATAAGGCGGGTATATACCGACGCCCCATACGAAATTAAAATACGGTTCAAGGGCCAATTTTCAACTTTGCCGCCATCGGTGTAACGCGAACCCACTGCAATATCAAACCCTTCGATAGCACAAGCATCGTACAAGCGTTTTAAGTCGGTTGGATTGTGCGAAAAGTCGGCATCCATTTCAAAAATATAATCGTACTTACGTTCGATGCTCCACTGAAAACCGGCAATGTAAGCTCGGCCTAATCCAGCCTTGCCCGGACGTTCCAACAAATGCAATTTATTGGTGAATTCAGTTTGTAGTTGTTTTACTTTCAACGCGGTGCCATCGGGCGAGTTATCGTCCACAATCAGAATATGAAAGGGCATCGTAAGGGAAAAAACCTTGCGAATAATGGCCTCGATATTCTCGATTTCATTGTATGTGGGTATAATAACAACGCGGCTCAATGAGATAGGGGTAAAAGACGAAATTAGGAAATTAAACGCAACTGCAAGTTGCAAAAAAGCCTATTATTTTCTTAATCCTGCTTCTTGGTACAATCGGGTGAGCACATTTTTGGTGTCCAAGGCAAAATCGCCCTTCATAATCCAGTCGTAATACTGGGGCTCCAAACGCATGATCTCTTGTACCGGCTTGTCTTTGTACTTGCCAAAATTAAATACCGCAATTCCATTCACCCGCTTAATCCGACGCGAATAATCCATGAAATCTTCGCCCTTGGTATACTCATCCAAGGCCGACACCGTAGGGGTTAAATCGTCGTAGCGCTCCAATTGGGCCAATAAAATATCGATGGTGGCTTGGGCATCAGCCTCGGCACTGTGCGCATTTTCCATTTCGCGCTGGCAATAATATTTTAAGGCGGCACTCAAGGTGCGGGGTTCTTTCTTAAAATAGATGGCCTGTACATCCACCAAATGCCGATCGCGAAAATCGATGTTTAACCCACAACGTAAAAATTCTTCGGTCAATAAGGGAATGTCAAATTTGTTCGAATTATAACCACATAAATCGCATTCGGCTAAATATTGATTGATGCCGTTGGCCAAGGCCTGAAACGAGGGCTCGTTCGCAACATCCTCGTTCGAAATACCATGAATGGCTGTAGCGTCGGCCGGAATGGGAACGCCCGGATTCACAAGCCGCGTTTTGGCTTCGCGCCGGCCATCCGGAAACAATTTTATAATCGATATCTCCACAATACGGTCTTGCGTAATGCTCGTGCCGGTGGTTTCTAAATCAATACAGGCTATTGGACGGGTTAATTGTAGTTTCATGCCACAAAGATGCCGAATTTATTCCGTTATATAAAGTTCAAAGACTACTTATTAGCCAACCAACTTGAAATGTCGGTTTCCGTAATGGTAATGTAATTCGCTTCACGAACCACGGTTGTGTCGCTTACAAACTTCACGGTTGGTAAGGAACTACTACCATTCATGGCCGAAAAATCGGAGGCTCCATTAAACAAGGTATACGGAATATTATCCATGCGCGTTTCGGCAAGAAACCCCTTCAACTCGCTCGGTAATCCGTTCATGATGGCATATATCGGTAACTCCGGATGCTTCGCTTTCATAACACGAAAACGTTGAGCCGCTTTCTTGCAATACGTACACGATAAACTTAAAAACAATAAAACATGTTTGCCTTGGCGCAACTCTACTTGTGGCGCTTTGTTGGCGGTTGAGGTATACAACAAACCTAATGGAATGGGTTTACTGATGGTGCGTGCTTCAGGATGGATATAGATACTTTCGGGGGGCGATAAAACAAAGGGCACTACCAAACAAACCAACAACGACGCCCACAACACAGGCTTTACTTTATCAAACGTCCAACTGAACCGAATATTCCGCAATAAAAATAAGAGGCCAATCAGAATAAAATTCTTGATGAGCGATTGTGTCGGCGTCATAGGCCACAACTCGCCCAAACATCCACAGTCCACATTCTCTTTCCGAATAAATATTACATACAACAAATACGAACTGAACACCAACAACATGGTCATGGCCAAGGGAATACCCACACGCTTCAAACGCAAATGAAATAAAAACAAAATGCCAATAAAAAACTCCAACCCAATAATGAGGCGAGCCAGCCATTCGGCCATGGTCCAATTTAAAAACGTGGTTTCGGTAATGCGCCAACCAAATTGTTCGAGAGTAGGTATTTTATAATAAGCAGAAACAATAAAAAAGAGGCCGATGGCCATGGAAACTAAAAAGGCAAGGCTACGTTTTACAGTGCGAAGCGATAAGGGCATAATGATTATTTGGTTCTGTAAAAGTAGTCCGAAAGCATCAATAAATCAAAGTATGTTTTGCAAGCAAAACCATTACCCATTCAAATCGAAAAAGTCGGCCAGCACCTTCAACGATACATCGTTGCTTGCTTCGAACGACGATTGCTCCAACAATTTAGTGATGTAGCTGTAAAATTGTTCGTTGTTGAAATGATCGAGATGCTTCAATTCTTTGTTATAACTTTTGAAGGCCATGCTCCAGCTACCAAACTGCCGCTGCGAAATGGGTCCCTCCTGAATTTTTATCACCGCATCGTGCCGGCAATCAATAGAAATTCGTTCAAACAAATCGTGAATGGCGCTTTTTTCACCTTCCAAAATTTGAAAAAAATGCTTGTTGCAGTAAACTAAAATACCCGTAATTCCCAAATCGGGATTGTGCATGTTCGATTGCTCCAATATGCGTTGAATATCTTCGAACTTCAAACAATCGCAGGCAGTGCTCACATACGAAAGGTGATGCAGGGCTTGTTCACTCATTTGTCAAATATAGAATGCGCATCCGTGCCATATTCATTGTATTTGAATATGTTGCATAAAGGCTACTAATAGGCTATGTAAATAAAGTTCGAAGCGCATCATCAGAATCCCTTCATCGCCCGTCCTGCCTTACGCTGCAAGTCCGCTCCGCCTAAGGCGTATGCGGGCTTTCCGCTGCAGTCAGGGCTATTGGCTCATCGTCTGAATCATTATCATCATCGAAAAACCTTCATGGTAGAGCCAAGGCATGCCTTGGCTCTACCCAAATC
>JBIKQE010000013.1:0-19686 GCA_044349815.1 Chitinophagaceae bacterium
ATACATCACTCAGGGTATTGCGGAAACTGCGTTGCCCAGGTGCCGGATGGTATATGATAGCATTGAATTTCGCGGCCATTGCTTAGCGCCACATAGGCTACGTGCATGGCCGATAAATAGGCAAGGGTTTGTTGCAGCACCCCGGCATTGAGCGGTACATTTTCTTCTTTGCATTCCAACAACAGCCAGGGCGTGCCTCCGTGGTAAACCAACAGATCGTAGCGTTTTTGTTGCTCGCCGAGGCGTATCATTTTTTCAACCGACAGATTACCGGGTGGATATTTTTTTTGTGTAACGAGGTGATAAATAATTTGCTGTCGCACCCATTCTTCGGGCGTTAATACCACCTCTTTTTTTCGAATGGCATCGAAGATGTAGGTTTTGCCTTCGTGATGCCGTATGCGTTCTTGCGGTGTTTGCATGATGCTTATTTACTCGCGCCGCCGGTCCACTCCGATTTGAAATCGTTGCGGTGTTTCTCCCACGATATTTGTTTGAATTTATTTTCGCCGTAGTATTTCAAAATCATTTCGAGGTTCGCCACTTCTAAATAACCGGGTACGGGTTGCGGATTTTTAAACCCTTCTTCCATAAAGACACACGTAGGGTAGGTGAGTTTGTGTTTCATCCATTCGGCGGCGAGTGCATTCACTTTACTGTTCGGATAGAGTCCGTACTGCTTGCCCGCAAACGTAATGGTGTCTTTCCGTTCAGCATTCAGCTTAATGCAATAAAAATACGTATTGAGGTAATCAATCACTTTCGGGTCGGAAAATGTTTTTTGATCCATCACCTTGCACCAGCCACACCAATCGGTATAGGTATCTACCAATACTTTGCGCGGTTCTGTTTTCATGCGATCTTCGGCTTCGTTTACACTCAGCCATTGAACAGTTTTTTTGGCAGGCAAAGGCTTTTTACTCACTTTTTGGGCATGAAGATGGTTATTGCCCATTTGCAAGAAAAACATGATAGTGTATAAACAGAGAAACCGAAATGTTATGCTCATAGCCCTTTACCTTTGCGTTGTTCGTTTGCAAGTATATTTAATTTTTACCGAATGAAAAAAATAGCCGTAGGAATAACCGGTGCTTCGGGTGCCATTTATGCCAAAGTGTTGCTCGATACCTTGTCGACCTTGCCCGATGTGGAAGTGGGCGTGGTGATGTCGGAACAAGCCGGCGAAGTATGGCAATACGAATTAGGGAATACCGAATACTTGAATTACGGGTTCACGCGGTATGCCCTCAATAATTTTCATGCGCCGTTTGCCAGTGGCAGTAGTTCCTACGAAGGACTGATTGTTTGTCCGTGCAGCATGGGTACCCTAGGCCGCATTGCTCACGGCATGAGCGACAGTTTATTAACTCGCACAGCCGATGTGATGTTGAAGGAGCGCCGTAAACTGGTATTGGTAGCCAGGGAAGCCCCTTATAATTTGATACATATCAACAACATGAAAGCCATCACCGAAGCGGGTGGCATAATTTGTCCGGCCACCCCCTCGTTTTACAGTCGCCCCGCCACCTTCGAAGCCCTCGCCGCCACGGTGGTGCACCGCGCCCTGCATTTGGCGGGCATTTCGGTGCCTTCGTACCGCTGGAATGAGCCTGCGGCGGAGTAATTCTCGGGACTGAATTTCAATTTCCGATTTTCCCGAATAAAAACTACATTTGTGAACGTATAAAGCGATTGTTCATGAATAAGATGCTGTTTTTATTGGCCGGAGTATTATTGACAGCCGTGGCGTGTAAACGTCCGGGTGAACCATTCCCGCGCATTTGCACCGATAAAGGTTCGTATAAAGTAAACGATACTATTCAGTTGAGCAATTGTTCCGACCGGTCGCAGGCGCAACGTTGGGTATTGCCCGACGGCACCACCACCACACAAGCCACGTTTTATTATGTGCCCACGTCGTCGAAAGGCTACACCTTCGATTTGTATGTTACCAACGAAGACTTTGTAAACGAGTACAAAGCCACGCGTACTGTTTACGTTAATCCGTAATTGCTATTCTTACCATTACTTTAAACGATATTCGGCTTCACGCGTTTCACGGTTTACATGCCGAGGAGCAAGTATGGGGCAACGAATTTGTAGTGAATGTGTTGGTACGTATGCCAGCAGATGCCTTGATAACCTCCTTAGATCAAACGGTTGATTACGCCGCCATTCATACCCTGGTGTGCACCCGTATGAACAAACCCACCCCCTTGTTGGAAGAAGTAGCCGGTTTAATAATACACGACATTTTTCACCATTTTTCGATGTTGGTTTGGGCGCAGGTTCGCATTCAAAAAATGAATCCACCCTTGGGCGGACGTGTTGGGAGCAGTGAAGTTTGTTTGGAAAAATCGAAATAATTTTTTTTTTGAAGCGCATCAGCATCGCTTTCATCGGCGAACTTCCCGTGTTTCGCTGCAAGTCCGCTTGAGGCGGAGCTTTCCGCTACACCCGGGGCTAGCCGCCTAAGGGCGGGTCGGCGGCGGAAACTTTATTCAGCCAAGAGGAATCCAACGCTGATTTTTAATAAACCGAATAGATATACGTATAAAATATTAATTTTGTACGTAAATTATAAACTATGGACACAAAGTTGACCTTAAAGTTAGATCGCGCTATCATTGAGCACGCCAAGGAATATGCACGAACACATCAAGTGAGTTTATCGCATTTAATTGAAACGTACTTGGGAAGCTTGACAAAGCTAGAACAAGAAATAGAAATTACGCCCTTGGTTAAACGTTTATCGGGCGTAATGGAGCTGCCTAAAAACGCAGATGAAAAAAAGCTTTACAAAGACCATGTACTAAAGAAGTATGCCCGTTAAAACTATTAAGGTTTTTGTAGACACCGACGTGTGCATCGATTTGTTATCCGGTAGACAGCCGTACAATGAATCGGCTGAAATTCTGTTTTCGTTAGCGGAGCGCAATAAGATTAAACTGTATGTTTCATCGCTTTCGTTTGCCAACATCGATTATATATTAAATGCTCGATACGCAACCAAAAAACCCCGCCATCTATTGGCTCAATTTAAAACGCTTGTAAGTGTGCTTTCGGTTGATAGTAAGACAATAGATTTAGCCATTGCCTCCGATTTTGCCGATTTTGAGGATGCTATTCAATATCATTGTGCCCTAGAAAATCAAATGCCTACCTTAGTTACCCGAAACATAAAAGACTATAAAAAATCAACGATTATGGTGTTGACACCTGAATCATTTATTGCCTTGTTTGTTTGATGTATTTTGTATTCTGATTAATTTGTAATTACTTTGTAATTACAAATAATTATATGGAACTTTCAATTATTAGTATTGGTAACTCCAAAGGAATTCGCTTGCCAAAACCTGTATTAGAAAAATATGGATTGGTAGACAAAGTTGAATTGTTGCTTGAGCGCGATTATATAGTGTTAAAACCAATTCATTCTTCTCGGTCTACCTGGGAGGCTGCGTTTAAGAAGATGCATACAGCCGGGCATGATGAACTTTTAATTCCGGATGTGTTTGATGATGAAATTGCAGCGGAATGGCATTGATACATCAATATGATATTGTGTTGGTAAATCTTGACCCAACAGTGGGTGTTGAGATGAAGAAAACAAGACCTTGTGTGGTGTTGTCGCCGAATGAGATGAATCGGTTTTTACAAACAATCATTATCGCTCCTATTACGAGTGCCTCTAAACTATATCCTACGCGTGTTGCTATTCGGCATAAAAAAACACGTGGGTGGGTTGTGTTGGATCAGTTGCGTACTATTGATCGTAGTCGAATTATTGATTCGCTAGAACGATTGACTGCCAAGGAGATTGTTAAGGTGAAGGGGGTGATTCATGAAATGTTGGTTGAAATTTAATGGTTGCATGTGGTTTGGCTGTAGCCCGATGATCACAGTGTTAGAGCCGACGGGTGCGACGCAATGGCGATGAGTTGGGCGATGACGTTCGTGACAAAAAGAAAGAACTTGAGAGTAAAACAGAATATCTTATGTTATTTGAAGTTATTTCAATGTTGCGTGATATATTTATCAGATGAGTGATTTTTGTATTGTTGGTTCGGGCTTGCAAGGATGTTGTATTGCGCTTGAACTGGCACATCGAGGAAAGAATGTGACCTTGATTGAACGGGATAAATACATTTACAATCGAGCAAGTTTACGGAATGAAGGAAAAATACATTTAGGCTTGGTGTATATGAATTCCCCCAATTTTAAAACGCCCTCGATTATGCTTCGTGGGGCCTTATTGTTCAGAAATTCTCTTGCACGATGGATTGGCGATAAGTCTTACGATTTGGGACTCAGCGAGCCTTTCTATTATATCGTTGCGAAGGATTCTTTTTTGAATCCCGAGCAACTTAGTGTGGGGTATGCCCGATTACAAACATTGTTTGAAGCGTGGCAAAAGGAGCATCCGGATTGGGATTATTTGGGAGAACGCCCCTTGCGTCTTTTTGAACGAGCGAGTGAGCAGGAATTAGATGATTATTTTGGGAAAGGGGCTTTGCAAGGTGGATTCAAGACCGCCGAATTAGCGATTGATACGAGTAAGTTGCGAGAACATATTGTGGATGCGGTGATGAGCAATGAACGGATAAGGGTTTTAAATGAGTGTTTTGTAAATCAGATTGAGTTGGAGAATGAGGCTTATTCTGTGCATATTACGGGCCCCGATGGCAAGCATATTGAGCGGGCGCATTCGGTGGTGAATTGTGCGTGGGATGGAAAATATCGTATTGATCAACAGATGGGGTTATCGGTACCGGCGCAATTATTGCATCGGCTTAAATACCGTGTTATTGTGAAATTGCCAGATGCGTTGGTCCATAGGCCATCCGCAACGATGGTGATTGGTAAGTATGGCGATGTGGTGAATCAGAAAAATGGGAATGCATATTTGAGTTGGTACCCGTCGGCCTGTATTGGTTGGAGCCACGATGTTTCTCCGCCTGCCGAATGGGAACAACCTGCACAGGGCAATGTTGATTCGGCCTTGGCGCAGCAATTAGCTTCCGATTTTTTAGAAAATATCGAAACCTGGTATCCGGGCATTAAACAGTCGAGTGTGGCGGTAGTCGATGCCGGTCCGATTGTTGCTTATGGCCAAACCGATGTTGATGATGCCGAAAGTAAATTGCACGATCGTTCAGGCATTGGGTTTAAACGTGTGGGGAATTATCATTCAATGGAAACGGGAAAATTAACAACGGCACCTATGCTGGCCGTTGAATTTGTAAATTCAATACTTGGCGAATGAAACAGCCTAAGGTGATAGGATTTGTTCCGGCGTACAATGCCGCCGCGTTTATTGAAAAAACCTTGGAGGCGTTGGCCAAACAAACCTATTCTAATTTTGAAATTTGGATTTGCGATGATGCATCGACCGATGAAACGGCATTGGTATGTGCTCGGTATTGTGCGCAGGATGCGCGTTTTCGTTTTTTTCGAAATGAACGGAATTTAGGGTGGTGGAAAACGACGCAGTTATATTGGGCTAAGGTTTCAGTGGAAAGTGATTATTGTTTTTATCAACCGCACGATGATTTGAATGAACCGGATTTTATTTCGTATCAGGTAGAGGTGTTGGAAAAGAATAGGAAGGCGATATTGTGTGTGCCGGGTATAAAAAACACAAGGGATGGGAAAAGTAATTCGGTGATTGTGCGCGATATGGGTATGGCGGAACGTGTGTCCGACCGTATTGTTCCGTTGATGCATTGGCAAATTAAAAGTTGGTGGACCGCCATTCATGGCTTGCACCGTAGCGATTTTATTTCGAAGGTGTTGCCCATTAATTATTTGCGATTTGGCGAGAAAGAGTTTGCATTAGATTTGGTATGGTTGGTTAAATTGGCGGCTTACGGACAGTTTATATGTGCCGATAAAGTGCTTTTTGAAAAAGTATATTCCAATAAAACATTATCGGGTTCTTGGCAGTATAATACCAAAAACCGTTTGGCGGTGTATGTGGCTATTTTAGAACTTGTGTTGACATTGCCTTTGGATGTTCGCGATAAGGTGGCCATTTTTGGTTCTATGTTTCGAAAGTTACTTCGAGCCTTGATGCCAAGACGGCTGTAGCCCGATGAAAGTAGCGATGGTGCCGACGGGTGCGACGCAATGGCGATGAGTTGGGCGATGGCGCCGGTGACATAAAAAAATAAAAAAGGGAAGGGAATTATGCTTGCAGACTGCGAGCCGCTTCTTCGGCGATTTCGGCGGGGAGGATGCCGTTGTGGCTGGCATCGAGGATGCATTCGCCGTTGCGGATGAGTAGGATTTGTGGCGATTCGTGGTGAACACCAAAACGTTCGGCGATGGCTTGCGAAATGGGACGGAAAGCAATGAGGTCGAGGTAGTAGGCGTCCATGGTATCGGACAAATTACTACGGTCGAGGCGGGCTTTGGCCATATCGCTGATGGAGCAACGGGTACTGTGTTTGAATAGCAATACAGGTTTGTGTTCGCTATCGCGAACTACTTGGTCTAATTGCTGCAGATCGTTGAGGTGAATCCAGTTCATGAACGTACTAGAAACCAAAGATCCATTCGATGCTGATGTGGCCGGGGCAACCGTATTTCTTTTTGGTGGCACACGACGAGATAGTCATAGCAGCTAGGGCTAAAACAACCAAGGTAGTTAATTTACGATTTTTCATTCAGGGTGTGTTTTTTAAAATACCTTTGCAAATGTAATTTTTTTCATCGCATTACTGAATAAAAAATGGCTAATATCCTAATTTTTGGGGCAGGAAAGTCCTCATCCTTCTTAATTCGTTATCTTTTAGACCATTCGGAGGCCGAAAATTGGGAAATTACGGTGGCAGATGCCTCGGAAGAAGCGGCTAAAGCACGGGTAAAAGACCATCCAAGAGGGAAAGCTGTGTTGGCGGATATTGCCGATGCCAACCACCGGATGTACTTGGTAGAGGATGCCGATTTGGTGATTTCCTTGCTACCGCCCGATTTACATTTTTTATTGGCCGCCGATTGTTTGGCGTCGGGCAAGCATTTGTTGACAGCCTCTTATGTGTCGGATAAAATTAAGATGTTGGATGCCTCGGCACGGAATGGCGAATTATTGTTTATGAATGAGTTGGGTTTAGACCCGGGCATCGACCATATGAGTGCCATGAACATGATTAGCACCTTGCATCAAGAAGGGGCTTCGATTCGTTCGTTTAAATCGTATTGTGGCGGCTTGGTGGCGCCGGCCTGCGATACCAATCCATGGCATTATAAATTTTCGTGGAACCCACGGAATGTGGTGTTGGCGGGCAAAGCGGGCGCTCATTATTTAGAAAATGGCAACGACGTTCACTTGAATTATGGTGACTTGTTTCGAACGGTTGAACATATTGATATACCCGGCATTGGCACTTTGGCGGCTTATGCCAACCGCGATAGTTTAAGTTATCAATCGGTATATGGTTTAGATGAAGTAAGTACTTTATTGCGGGCCACATTTCGTTATCCGGCCTTTTGTGCGGCGTGGGATAAGGTGGTGCAATTGGGTTTAACCCGCGAAGATGATGCCACCGATACGGAAGGTTTAACCTACCACGATTGGTTTATGGCAGCGAGCAAAGGTATAAAAGGCAGTACCCCTGAAGAGCGCATGAAGACGGTATGTGGCGAGGATATAAGCTCGTTTAAATTGTTGCGTTGGATGGATATGTGCGACGACGATTTGATTGTGCATCCATCGTACGGCACATCGGCCGATATTTTGCAAACTATATTAGAAACGCGTTGGGCCATGGAAGAAACCGATCGGGATATGATTGTGATGCACCATGTGTTTAATTATGACCTTAAGGGGGTGCCCGGCGAGTGGACCAGCACCTTGATTGTGGAAGGCGACGATAAAGAGTACACCGCCATGGCGAAAACCGTGGGTTTACCCTTGGCTATTTTTGCTCGATTGTGGTTGCGAGGCGATATACAGGGACTTTCGGGCGTTCAAATTCCCATTATGCCTGAGGTGTATGAACCCGTATTGAAGGAGTTGGAACAATACGGTATTGTATTTACCGAGAACCGCGCTTGATAGTTATAGCCATTGAAGCAGTTCGTGTTTAAACAAGGGCATGCCTTGTGTGGCGGGCATGGCGTAGGTTTTGATGTGTGCTTCGAGGTGCTTGGGGATGTTTGGGTCAATGAGATAAACAAGGCCATGATGAGGCGTGTAATCGAGTAACGACGCAGCAGGATATACTTGTAAACTGCTTCCCACCACCACAAAAAAATCGGCCTGTTGGGTGATTTTTATTGCGCGTTCCATATTCGGAACGGCTTCGCCAAACCAAACAATATCCGGTCTTAATCGTTCTTGGTATTCGTTCACGGTATTGAGTGTGATATCCTGTTCGATGCGGTATCGTTTAAAGGGTTCGGTTTCGGTGCGCATCGAAAACAATTCGCCGTGAAGGTGAAGCACATTTGTTGAACCGGCACGTTCGTGTAAATCGTCTACATTTTGGGTAATGACGTGTAGGTTAAAATGGTGTTCTAATTCGGCTATAATTTGATGTGCGACATTCGGTTGGGCGAGGGCGGCTTGTTTGCGGCGTTCGTTGTAGAAACGTAATACGGTTTCGGGGTTGCGCGCCCAGGCCTCGGGGGTGGCCACGTCTTCAATTTTATGCATTTCCCACAAGCCACCGCTATCGCGAAAGGTGTTGATGCCACTTTCGGCACTGATGCCGGCGCCGGTAAAAATCACTAGGTTTTTCATTGGGCTAAAATACGATTGATTTTTAACGTGCTACTTTGTATTGGAACGTGTACATTTGACTTCCTCATTATGATGCGCATTATTTTATTTTTTACGCTGGGTGTTTTTTCGTTGAATGGCTTGATGGCACAACAAATGTTACCGCCGGCGCCCTTGGAGCCTAGTTTTCCTGATGTTTCGTTTCAGCAAGCGCAAATGGCGCACGAGCGAGTGCGTAATGCTTTTGCGCATCACGAAGCGGAAGTGAAGAAAATGTTTACCGATAAAGGGATTCAGTATCCGTGTTCGAATATTTATTATCGGGGCTTTAAGGCCGTGAACGATATGGAGTTGTGGGCGCGTAATTCGGCGGCCGATACGTTTACCTTAATCAAGACCTATAAGATTTGTGCCTTGTCGGGTATTTTAGGCCCCAAGCGTTTTGAGGGCGATCGACAAGTGCCTGAGGGTTTTTATTTTGTATCGGAGTTTAAGCCCAACAGCGATTTCCATTTATCGATGTTGGTGAATTACCCCAATTATTCCGATTTAATGCAAGGCGACCGGAACAAGCCGGGGGGGGATATTTATATTCATGGCGCATGTATGACGATAGGTTGTATGCCGATGACCAATGAATGGATTGAAGAATTGTACGTAGTATCGTTGCAAGCGCGCATCAACGGTCAGTTGAACATTCCGGTGCATATTTACCCCATTCGTTACACGAAACAATCGATGGATTATGTGGCCCGTGAGTATAAGAATGCGCCCGATAAGCAAGCGTTTTGGAGTAATTTGAAGCGAGCGTACGATTATTTTGAAGCCACACGTCGCATTTTGCCGGTGATGTACGACGAAAAAGGCCAGTACGCGTTTTAATTAAACCATATCGGGTAGAATGATACTCGAGAAGTCGCTTAACCCTAAACTGCAGTTTATGGTTAAAAACCCTTCACCATATTCGGTACCTATTCGTTTGCCTAAGAGCGAATTTCGGCAGCGTTGACGCGTCATAAACGATTTGGACGAAATATAGGTGGCTGGTCCATTATCGTCGGTTTTTTCGCTATTGAATTGGGTGGTGTAAGCGAGAATGCTTGCCATTTTTTCTTCTATAACCTCGCTTATATCAACAATAAAATCGGGTTCAATTTCTTGGTCTTGGATGTAATTAAATAATCGTTTAGGTCGCCAAGGTGCTTGATTTTTACCTTCAAAGGTGGTTTCGATTTTAACGAGCCCCGATAAAAAACAGGCATCTTTGATAAGGGCTGAACTGCGACCATGGTCGGGGTGACGATCGTAGGGGGCGGTTGCTAATACGATATCGGGTTGAAAGCGGCGGAGGGCGGAAATAATAGGTAAAATATGGGCTTCGTCGTGGGTGAAAAAACCATCTCGGTAGCCTAAGTTTAAGCGTACATCAATATTGAGTATGTTGTTGGCGCGGGCGCTTTCTTCCCGACGAGTTTCTTTGGTGCCACGGCTACCTAATTCGCCTTCGGTTAAATCGAGTATGCCAATTTTGTAGCCTTTCTTTTTATGAACCATTAAAGTGCCGCTACAAGATAGTTCAACATCGTCGGGGTGCGCACCAATGGCAAGGATATCCAATTTCATAATGCAAAATTACACGTTTGGGTTGCTAAAAAATTGGCATAGGTTACTTATTCCTGCAATTTATAGGCATTTCGGGCCTCAATTTCCTTTACTACGAGTTCAATATCAACATCGCGGTCGTAGGGATCGTAATCGCGTTTGAGGTTGTTGCTGAAGAGCAAGGCCACCGCCTGCCAAATAGCGGCATTGAATCCGCCTTTCATTTCTTGAATAATTTCGTAGCAAGGTTTGCCGGTTTCGCGAGCAATCAGTTTGACTAAAATTTGACCTTGTTGGATGCTTAAGTTGGTCAATTCATGTTTAAAACGGCGGTTAAGTTCGTCTTCTTTGCGTTTTTTAAAGGCGCGTTGGGCGGCTTTATCGGGTAATACCTTCAGCATGGAGTCTACATCGTGTGCAATATATGCAGCGGCTATGGCATAGGGGTAAACGGTGTAAACATTATACCGAAGGCGTTGATTGGCGGCATCACGTTCCCGTTGGCGTCGGAGTGCTTTTACCATCCATCGGGGGGCTTTGGCATGAATGATGGTTTCAGGGAGCCAATGGTGGGGTAGGGTATCGGTGCCAATTACAATCAAACCTACTTTTACTGTATCGTTGATGCCATGTTGTACTTGAGCATTCGTGTTAACGCTCCGAATAAAAATGGCGATACACAATAAAAATATAAACGGAGCGCGCAACATGGTTTAACAAATGTACTTTATGCGTTGCTACCTTGTTGGGGAAATTATGCAAAAACCTTTGTTAAGAAATTCAAGGCTGTATCTTTGAGGCATGAGCAAAAAAATCATAGAATCGAATTTAGCGCCCGCACCTATTGGGCCTTATAGTCAGGCCGTAGAAGTAAACGGAATGTTGTTTGTTTCGGGCATTATTGCCTTGGTACCGGGAACCGATAATTTAGTGATGGATTCCATTGAAGCCGAAACCCATCAGGTAATGAAGAATATGTTGGCTGTTTTAAACGAAGCCGGATTAAGTTTCGACCACATTGTAAAGTCGAGTATCTTTTTAATGAACATGGCCGATTTTGCCACAGTGAACACCGTGTATGGTTCGTATTTTAAAAGCGATTTCCCAGCGCGTGAAACCGTGCAAGTAGCGGGTTTGCCGAAAGGGGTACGTGTTGAAATTTCTGTAATTGCTGCTCGATAAAAATATTTCTATGGAAGATCAACCTATTTTCGATCAAACTCAAGGGACCATTCCGCAAGAAGGCTTGCCTGGTATATTAGGACTATTAACTACGTTAACCATGATAGGTTCGGTGTTAAGTGTTTTGGGGTCTTTATTTACCACCTTGGGGTGTAAAGTGTTATTGATGGAAGAAGTGACCGATAAAATGAAGCCTAACGAATTGGCTTTTTTAACGGCCACATGCGAACATAAAAACATACTCATTTTGGGCGCTGTTTTAGGCGGTGTATTGTGTTTTGCCGGGGCTGTTATGATGCGTCAATTAAAACATCAAGGTTTTTTGGTTTATGTGGTCGGTCAAATTTTACCAACCTTATTATCGGTAATCGTGATGGCTGAACTCATGTTTTCCGATTGGAAAAGTTGGATAGGCTATGGTATTATGTGTTTCTTTATTGGCCTGTATGCCACGCAACGAAAACATTTAGTGCGTTAAACACCAATTTGTTCTTGCAACAATTGCTTTAGTTTTTCGTTGGCACTTTCCCAAACAAAATGAGTTTCAATATGCTGACGCGCGGCTAAACCAATTCTTGTTTGTTCGTTTTTATTTTTTAATAAATGAAGAATGGCATGGATTATTTCGTTGGCATTGTTTGCAATAACAATGTTTCTATCAGGGGCGGCATTGAGCGATGCATTCACTACGGAGGTTGTAATACAAGGCATGCCCATACTCATGGCTTCCAACAATTTATTTTGTAATCCGGCCCCACTGAACAAAGGCGCAACAAACAAAGAAGCCGAGGCATACGCATCACGAATATCGTTGAACCAACCGGCACATTGTATTGTGTTGGATTCCCATTTTTTCATGAATGAAGGCATGTGCGCACCGGCAATAAGTAAACGAATATCCGGTTGTTGCTGATGGAGTAGGGGCATGATTTCGTTCACTAGATAGGCAACAGCCTCTTGGTTGGGTTGGTACGATAAATTGCCAACAAATACCAAGTCGCTGGTGCGTGGTTTTTCTATGGGAAGGAAGTAGGAGCTATCTACACCATTTGGGATTACTACACTAGAATTGGGTTGTGTGGGTAAGGCATCTTTATCGAAACGTGAAATGATGGTTGTGGCATCGGTATGGTTCAGGATATGTTTTTCGTATTGAGCCATGGTGCGCGATTCGCGTTGGTAAAACCAAGCTTTGGGTCCGCTATGGTGTTGCGCCGCTCGCGCATAATTCAAGGAAAAACAATCTTGTAAGTCGAGCACTTTCGGGTAGGGAAGTCCTTCCGCATAGGGCATCATGCGCGATAGTTGTACATATAAAACATCGGGGGTTACTTGTTGTATAGCGTGTTGCATGGTTTTACGAACACGCTTGTTTAAAAAGTAACCCAATTGCAAGGGTAAGTTGTGTTGCAAACAATGTAAGGTTTGTGCCGGCCAGTGTGTTTTGGGTAAGTGGTAAGTAGCAATATGCTTGCAATACGGTTGAATTTTTTCGAGGTGCGCTGCGATAATGGGTGCTTCGTGAAGGGCGAATAAATAAATATCAAACCACTTCGACAAATCGCGGAGTTGATGAAATAGCCGCAGTTTATCGCCTTTATCGATGGGATAAGGGAATCGAGACGTCAGTACTGCTAGCTTAGGCTTATTCACGAGAGTCTGTCAATTGATGTAAACGTACATTAAGTTCGGCAAAAATCAGTTGTCGGTCGAAATGTTGTGCCACCCATGCTTTGGCTTGTTCGCCTATTTGTTTGGCTTGTTCGGGGTTATTAAAACAAAACGATAACGCGGTTGAAAATTCCTCGGCGGTATTGGCCAACAAAAAGTGTTTGCCATTTTCACCATCAATGCCTTCGGCGCCTTTGCTGGTAGCAATAATGGTTTTGCCCAAGGCCATGGCTTCGAGAATTTTAATACGAATGCCCCCGCCCGAACGTAGCGGCACCACCAAGATATTTTTCTCTAAACTGAATTGAATAAAATCGTCTACTTCACCAATAATCTTTACCCGCTTACTGTCGTGTTTCCGTAAGGAAGGCGACATGTTTTTGCCGGCAATGTAAAATGTAGCATTCGGAAATTCATCGGCCGATTTTAACCATACATCGTGTAAAAACCATTCAATGCCTTCTACATTCGGTGCCCAATCCATACTGCCAATGTGGTAACACGACAGTGGCTCAGGATTTGCCGTGGCGAGGGTTTCGTGTATGTCGATGCCAAAGGGTAGGTAATAACAAGTACCTAATTGCGCTTCCTGAATATAATGTTCCTCTTCGGGCGATATTGGTAACAACAAATTGAACGACGTTAATACTGAAAGTTCGTAATTCTTTAACCGTTGCGTGAGCAGTTGCAAATATTTTCGTTTCACGAAATTCGGTTCGTTAGCCGCTAAGTGTTGCCAAATATGGTGCTCAATGTTGTGTAGCCTACAAATACAAGGGGCTTGCGAATAGCGGCGGGCGGTGGCCAAATACGGACTCGTATATAAACTTTCAAATTGTATCAGATCGAAGGATTCTTCTTGCAACAATTGGGTAAGGGCTTGGTTGAAGGCTTTGTTGATGAAGCGGTCCACATGATACGATTTGTCGCTAAACAAATTAAAAAAAGCTGCAATGGGGTTGATAGCGTTGTTCACATATACGGTTTCAAAGCGGTGCAACCGGCTGTAAACGACGGGTAAATCGTTGGGTTCAACCCAATGCCTGGCGGTGTTCATGGCCAATAAACTCACCGAATACCCCAAGTCGAGGTAGCCCTGCAACGATTGGTTCATGGCAATAGCCCCGCCATCGCGCAAGGGGTAGGGAATTCGGTGGGTGAGTATGAGAATTTTCAAGGATTCGAATTTACTACAATTACTTGATTATTTTTGTTGCATGGCGAAACGTACGGTGCTCTTCTTGGGATCGAAACCCATTGGTTATCATTGCTTTCATTTTTTGTTGCAACAGCAATCGGTTTTAGATATTCAGGTAATTGGTTTATTGAGCAATAATAATTCCCGCTTCGATGCTAATTTAAATCTAATGGCCTTGGCGGCTGAATTCGGCGTGCCCGTTTTTGAACACCCTGATGCCATGCCCGACGCCGATTTTATTTACTCCGTTCAATACCATCAACTACTTACCGCACAACATATTGCCAAAGCCCGCATCGATGCCTTCAATTTACACATGGCGCCCTTGCCCGAATACCGCGGATGCAATCAATTCAGCTTCGCGATTATTGATGGTAAAACGGAATTTGGCACCACTGTTCACCGGATGGATACCCGCATCGATCACGGCGATATCTTGTTCGAAAAACGCTTTCCTATTCCGCCCAATTGTTGGGTAGAGACGTTGTATGAACTCACCGAAACGGCTTCGGTTGATTTGTTTCAATCGAGTTTGGCTACGCTCATTCGTGGGGAGTATGCCGCTATTCCGCAATCACACTTGGAAGCAGAACGCGGGACCTCCTTGCATTACCGCAAGGAAATCAATACCATCAAAGAAATTGATTTGACGTGGGAGGCGGAAAAAATATCGCGACACATTCGTGCCACGTCTATGAAAGGCTTTGAGCCGCCTTACACGTTCATTGGCGGAGAAAAAGTATATTTAACCCGCACATGGTAAGGCATCGCATTTTATTATCGGTCACCAACGATTTATCGTTCGACCAACGCATGATGCGGATTGCTACTGCTTTAGCGAATGCAGGCTACGACGTGTGTTTGATTGGCCGCAAACGCCCTTCATCGAAACCCTTATCCAACAAACCCTACCAACAAAAACGCTTGTTCTGCTTTTTCGAATTTGGGAAATTGTTTTACCTCGAATACAACGTGCGTTTGTTCTTGTATTTATTGTTCGCGAAAGCCGATGTGTATTGCGCCATCGATTTAGATACCATTCTCCCCAATTATTTCGCTTCGGTGCTCCGCAGAAACAAACGGGTGTACGATGCACACGAATTGTTTTGTGAAATGGACGAGATTACGTCGCGTCCCGCTATATATAAGGCTTGGAAAGCCATCGAAAAATTCGCCGTACCCAAGTTCCCGAAGGGGTACACCATTGGCGATGCCTATGCCGGCGAATTTAAACGGATGTATGGCGTACACTATGAAGTAGTTCGCAATGCGACTATCCTCAAACCCATTCAGCTTGTTCAACCCAAAGAACGCTTTCTCTTGTACCAAGGTGCTGTGAACGAAGGCCGTTGTTTTGAAACCCTTATTCCTGCCATGAAGCAGGTGGATTGCTCTCTGGTAATTTGCGGCGAAGGCAATTTCTTTCAACAAGCGAAAGACTTGGTAAAACAACACCAACTCGACCACCGCATTCGCTTTGAAGGCTATGTGCCGCCCGAACAACTTCGTGTATACACCGAACAGGCGTATGCGGGAATTACCTTGTTTACGGGACAAGGCAAGAGCAATTATTTCTCCATGGCCAATCGTTTTTTCGATTACATGCATGCCGGTATTCCGCAACTCACGGTCGATTATCCTGAATACCGCCACGTGAATGAACAATTTGAGATTTCGGTGTTGATTCACGATACCGATGCCGATACCATTGCCACGGCCTTGAATACCTTGTTGCAGGATGCCAACTTACATGCTCGCTTAAAACAAAATTGTCTTAAGGCCCGCGAAGTATATTGCTGGCAAAACGAAGAAAAGAAACTCCTTCAATTTTATCAACAACTCTTTGCCCACGCTTAAACTCCATATCGTTTGTTTGGATATTCCATCGCCGCCCAATTACGGTGGCGCCATCGATATGTATTATAAAATAATGGCCTTGCATCAAGCGGGTTGCGCCATCGTGTTGCATTGCTTTGCCTACGGCGGAAGAACCGTATCCAAGGAGCTCGAAGCGGCCTGCGAAACGGTGTTTACTTACCCGCGGAAAATAGGCATTCGTGGCTTGCACCATACCTTGCCGTATATTGTTTCGTCGCGACAAAGCAACGAATTGGTCCGTCATCTTTTGGCCGATCAATCACCCATTTTATTGGAAGGCGTTCATTGTGCCGCCCTCTTGCACGAACCGAGGTTGAAAGGTCGGTTTATGATGCTACGCTTGCACAACGTGGAGGCCGATTATTACCGCCAACTCGCCGAACAACCCGCTTCGTTTTTGAAAAAGCTCTACGCCTATATGGAAGCCGAACGCCTTCGTCGTTTCGAAAAAACACTCGGCAATGCGTCTTTGTTTTTGCCTATCGGCGAAACCGAGTACCGTTTCGTACAGCAGGTTTATCCAAAACATCAGGCGTTGTTATTGCCCCCGTTTCATCCGTTTACCAAGGTGGTGTCGCTTGCCGGACAAGGCGATTATGCCTTGTACCACGGCAATCTCGCCGTGCCCGAAAACAAACAAGCGGCCTTGTTCTTGGCGAAGTGGGTATTTGACGGACTGTCTATTCCATTGATCATTGCGGGTAAACATCCCGATGCGGATATCTTGGCCTTACAAAACAAGCATATTCGGGTGGTGGCCAATCCAAGCGAACCCGAATTAAACCAACTCATACAACACGCGCAGGTCCACGTATTGCCTGCATTTCAAAACACGGGTATTAAACTCAAGTTATTGCATGCTTTGTATGCAGGCCGACATCTTATTGCCAACAAGGCGATGCTTCATGGAACCGGTTTAGACAAACAAATTCCCCTCGCTGAAACACCCGCCGAATGGCAAAATGCCCTGCGTGCTTGTTTTGAAATGCCGTTTACGGAAGAAGCAAGGGAAGTGCGACAAGAACAGGTAAAAGCGCTGCATGGTGCTGAGGCCCTGAAGGTTTGGTTAAACATGATTCCTTAATGTCTTTACCGAGTTTGATGGGGGGGAGGACTACCCCTTAATAAACGTTCCGTTTTCACAATGATTTTTTCCACTTTTTTCTAGTTAAAAAAGTGGAGCAAAAAAACACGGCTTCCGAAAAATAGCTAAAAATGAGACATTTTTTAGCGGAAATAAAAAAGCTATGCATCGGCATCGATGTATATAGCTTAGGTAGTTAGTCCCAAGCGCCGTCACCTACATGTGCCGATTAATCAAGCTTTTATTTCTATCGCACAAAATGCTCATTTTCTTCACGCTATTTTTCTAAGGCCGGTCCCAAATGCAATAAATCAAGGAAAGGAGCTTGATATGGGTATAATTTTTTTTGGTTAGCCCTTCCCTTTACAATAGTTTCGTAGGTATGAATGCAAAGCCATTATTCAAGGCCGGGGCCCTCACGTTCTATTCGGTGAATACCGATAGCAGTCTGCCCTTGCCCTTTGTAGAAGGCGGTATTTCTGCGGGTTTCCCGAGTCCGGCCAGCGATTTTCTCGATGCCGCCATCGACCTCAACAAGCACCTGGTGCGCAACCCCTCCACCACGTTTTTTGCGGTGGCCAACGGCTATTCCATGAAAGGCGCCGGCATCGACCACAACGATTTGCTCATCATCGATCGAAGTTTGGAACCCCACGATGGCAAAGTGGCCGTTTGCGTTATCAATGGCGAATTCACCTTGAAGCGTTTGCTCGTAAAAGGCCGCGAGATTTTTCTGATGCCCGAAAACGAACAGTACAAACCCATCAAAGTATCGGAGTACGAAGACTTTGAAATTTGGGGCATGCTCACTTATTCCATTAAAGCCCATTAGTGTATGTACGCCTTGGTGGATTGCAATAATTTTTACGCATCGTGCGAACGGGTTTTTCAACCGCAGTTGAGAAAGAAACCCATTGTGGTGTTATCGAACAACGATGGGTGTGTGATTGCGCGTTCCAACGAAGCCAAGGCGCTCGGCGTTCCGATGGGCGCACCGGCCTTTCAGTACCGCAAGCTCTTCGAAGAAAACAACATCCACGTGTTCTCCTCCAACTTTGTGTTGTATGGCGATATGAGCAACCGCGTGATGCAATTGCTGCGGGAGTTCTCGCCTGAAATGGAAATTTACAGCATCGACGAAGCCTTTCTGTATTTCAGCGGTATGCCTGCCAATTTCGATTATACCGCCTATGGCGAGGCCATGCGGCAACGGGTTACCCAAGGCACCGGCATTCCCATCAGTGTGGGCGTGGCGCCTACCAAGGCCTTGGCGAAGGTGGCGAACCGCATTGCCAAAAAATATCCCGAACGCACCGGGGGCGTGTATGTGATTGATACCGACGAAAAACGCGAAAAGGCCTTGCGTTGGTTGCCGGTTGAAGATGTGTGGGGCATTGGCCGACAGCATGCTAAGCGACTCAACGCCCGTAACATCAACACGGCCTACGAGTTCACGCGCGAAACCGATGCCTGGGTAAAAGCCAACATGGCCATTGTGGGCTTGCGCCTCAAAAAAGAATTGCAAGGCGAAACCTGTTTGCACCTCGACATGCCGGCCGATAAAAAAAGCATTGCCACCACGCGGTCGTTCGATACCCTGTATACCGAGTTCAATCAGTTGCGCGAGCGCGTATCTACCTTTGCGTCAACTTGTTCCGCGAAGTTGCGCAAACAAGAATCGGTGTGCAACAGCATTATGGTGTTTGTGCACACTAATTTTCATCGGGCCGATTTACCGCAGTACAGTCGCAGTGCCGTATTGCAATTGCCGTATCCCACCAATTCCGCCATCGAGTTATCGCGCTTTGCCTCGCAGGCCTTGCGGCAAATTTATAAAACCGGGTATGCGTATAAAAAGGCCGGGGTGGTGGTGATGGACATACAGCCTGAGGCCACGTGTCAGCTCAATTTATTCGAAAATTCCAATCCGCGCCACAAGGCCCTCATGGCCGCGCTCGACACCATCAACGAAAACTTGGGCGTAGTGAAAGTGAAATTAGCCTCGCAAGATGCCGGCCGCACCTGGAAGATGCGCCAAGAAAAATTATCGCCACGCTACACCACGCGCTTGACGGATGTTATTTCGGTGCGTTGCGGATAGGCGCAGCCTATCTACTGTTTTCTGAAACTGTTTCTGTTACTGTGATTTATTTTCTCGAATATTTTATTTCCCCGCTGAGGTCTCCCGCAGGGGACTCAGCGGATTAGAAGCGCATCAGTGTCTCGTCCTGAAAAAAGTTGACAGTTTTACTGTTTAAATACTAGACCAAATTTACATTTTTAATTTAGTCCTAAATAAGGTTTACAATTTATTTTTACATTGTCGATTGAAAGCGGAAGTGGGCT